>CALVVI010000001.1 GCA_944363815.1 uncultured Bacilli bacterium
TTTTATATTTTTATAGGTATATTATACCATGAGTTCTTTCTTTTTTTATGCATTCCGATAAATTTTGACTCCGTCTACCTTGAATTATCATTTTACTAATTATAGTAAAAATGATATAATAATTGTACTTGAGGAGGTAACTAATGAAAGTAATATTGCTTAAGGATGTTAAAGGAAAGGGCAAAAAAGATGCCATACTTGATGTAAGTGATGGATATGCTAATAACTTTTTAATTAAAAATGCTTTGGCGGTTCCATATACGAAAAGAAGTAAAGAAATATTAGATCAAGAAATTGATATAAGAGAAAAAGAAGAACAAAAATTAATTGATGAATATAATGTAATTAAAAAAAAACTTGATGATAAAGTAATTGAATTTAAAGTTAAAACTGGTGCAAATGATAAAGTATTTGGTACTGTTTCTAGTAAGCAAATTAGTGATAAGTTGAAAGAAATGGGATATAAAATCGATAAAAAATGTATTAAAATAAATGATGCAATTAGTATGCTTGGTATTACAAATGTAGAAGTAGAGTTGCATAAAAAAGTTAAATTTAATTTAAGAATTAGTTTAGTAAAATAATTAAGGAGGACTTATGGCAAGAAAAATGCCTCAGAATCTGGAAGCAGAAATGAGTGTTTTGGGTGTTGCTTTTATCAATGAATATGATGTTAATAAAATTGTTGAAGAAGTAACAGTTGATATGTTTTTTGATGAAAGAAATAGGCATATATTTAATGCCATAAAGAGTCTACATGATAATAAGATACCGATTGATATAACAACGATAAAAAATGAACTTGATAAAGATAAAAAATTAAATAGTGTTGGTTTAGATTATTTATCAGAAGTAATCGATTCAGTAGTAACTAGTGCAAATTTAGACTTTTATATTAAAATAGTTAAAGATTATGCTGTAAGAAGAAATTTAATTGAAACTGCAACAGATATTATTAATGAAACTTATGAAGATGAAGATGTAACTAGTCTACTGGATAATGCTGAAAAGAATATTCTTAATGTAGTTAGAGCGCGTAGTGTTGGGGATTTTGTGCCAATTCAAGAAATACTTAGAAGGGCACAAGCTAAATTAGAGGAACTTGCTAAAAATAAACGAAGTATTACAGGACTTGAAACAGGTTTTCCAGATTTTGATAAGATTACAACAGGATTACAAGGTGGCGAAATGATTATTTTGGCGGCTCGTCCTGGTATGGGAAAAACTGCACTTGCTTTAAATATGGCGACTTATGCGGCTTCAAGGACTAAAAAAGCTGTAGCAATTTTTAATTTAGAAATGTCTGCTGATATGCTTATTAATAGAATGATTTCGGCGATTGGCCAAATTGATTCATATAAATTACAAACCGGTAATATGCAAGAAAAAGATTGGAAAAGATATAATGAGGCAATGAGTCAACTTGCAGATACTAACATTTATATTGAAGACAATGCTGGAGTTACAGCTCAAGAAATCAGAGCTAAGTGTCGGAGGCTTGCTAATAGTGAAGTCGGCTTAGGATTAGTTGTTATCGATTATTTGCAACTTGTTAATAGCGGTAGTAGACGAGTTGAGTCGCGTCAAGTTGAAGTATCAGAAATTTCTCGTGCTTTAAAAACCATGGCTTTGGAATTGGATGTACCAGTAATTGCTTTATCTCAATTATCGCGGAGTGCTGAAAAAAGAGAAAGTAATCAACCGATGCTAGCGGATTTGAGAGAGTCCGGATCTTTGGAACAAGATGCTGATATGGTATTATTTATAAATAGAAAAGACTATTATGAAAAAGCTAAAGATTTTAATCAAAAAATTGTTCCGGCAGAACTAATAATTGCAAAACATAGAAAAGGTGGTTTAGGTACAGTTAATTTGCTTTTTGAACTCAATATGTCAAGTTTTAAAAGTCAATTAAAAGTGAATGGAGATGAATAATGAAAACGAAAGATATTATAATAACTGTTGTTCTTTCAGTGATTGTTATAGGTCTTTACTTTATTGATCAAAATATTGATACAGAAATTAAATATGCGGATAAGGCATATCAAGTATATTTAAATGGCGAAGTAATTGGTCTTATTGAAGATGATCAGAAATTATATGATTTAATTAATAATGAACAACAAGAAATAAAAAACACGTATAATGTTGATAGCGTTTATCCTCCAAATGTATTTAAAATTGTTGAAGTTAATACTTATGATAAGGACTTTACAACTGCAACAAACATATATGATATGATTGAAGAGCGTGATGATTTTACAGTTAGAGGCTATACGATAACTATTAAATATAACGAAGATGATTATTATGAAGAGGAGGAAGTGCCAGAGAACTATACTATTAATGTTTTAGATAAATCAGTATTTGAAGAGGCAATTAGAAATTATATACTAGCGTTTGTTTCAGAAGAAGATTTAAATAGTTATATAACTGGAGAAATAGCTGATTTAACTGATATTGGAGAAATTATAAATAATATGTATTTTGAAGAAACGATTACGATTAAAGAAGCCTATATCAGTGTTAATGAAAAAATATATACTGATGCTGCAGAATTATCTCAGGTGCTGCTTTTTGGGCCAGATGCAACAATGGATAGTTATACAGTACAAGCTGGTGATGATATTGAAAGTATAAGTGCTGATTATAAGCTAAATCCTCAAGAATTTTTGATTGCTAATCCTAATTATCGAAGTGAAAATGTTTTGCTTAAGATTGGAGATACTGTAAATGTAACATTGTTAGATCCAATTATTACTTTTGTTTATGATGTTTATAGAATTGAAGAATCTGTGACACCATTTGCAACTAAAACAGAAGTTGATAAAACTAAAGAAAGAGGATATTCGGAAATTACACAAGCTGGGGTAACTGGCTTAACACTTAACCATGAAACTTTTTCAGTAACTAACGGAGAACAATCATCAGAAATATCTATAATTGATTCAATAACTATCCGAGATGTAGTCGATCAAATTACAACTGTAGGGCCAACATATTCTAGTGGTGGAAGTGTTAGTGGTTCATATGTTGATATTCCAGGAGACTGGGGCTGGCCAACAAATCAACCATCAGTTATTACAAGTCGTTATAGTATGCGTTGGGGCCGGTTACATGAAGGTATAGACATTTCTGGTACTGGTTATGGTTCGCCAATTTATGCTATTGGTGATGGAACAGTAGTAAATGTTTCTCCGGCATGTTCATCTTGTTATCAATGGTCGAATGGTAATTATGTTGTTGTAGAGCATGCTAATAATGTTTATTCTGCTTACCTGCATTTAAGTGGATTTAATGTTCGCGTTGGAGATAGTGTTCGAAAAGGCCAAGTAATTGCTTATATGGGAAATAGTGGTTTTGTAACGGGAACGCATTTGCATTTAGGAATTTATATTGGTGAACCATTTTCTGGTGGTAGTACTCGTTCAGTAAACCCTCTTACATCAATATATAGTGGGTTATAATGCGTATTTCAGTGTTATCTAGTGGCTCTAAAGGAAATGTAACGTATTTAGAGACTGAAAGTAAAAGATTTTTACTTGATGCTGGGCGAAATTATAAATATATTAGTGATGCTTTAAATAGTATTGATGTTGATATTAAAAGCATTGATTATATTATAATTAGTCATGATCATAGTGATCATATATCGGCATTAAAAACTCTTATTAGTAAAACTAAGGCAACTGTAATATTAAGCGAAAAGCAATTTTATCAAATTGAAGACTTAAGTAACTATCCTCACATATTAGTATGTGAGGATGAGTTAACAATTGATAATGTTAAAATTATTTCGTTTAAGTCTAGTCATGATGCGGTTGATTCAAGAAATTTTGTGATTGAAGAAAAAGGTGTAAGAATAGGTTATATTACTGATACAGGTTATGTAAATACGAAGAATTTTAAATATATAAAAAATTTAGATATTTATTTGTTTGAAAGTAACCATGATGTAGAGTTGTTGCAGCATGGACCATATCCGGCATGGCTTAAAAAAAGAGTATTAAGTGATGATGGACATTTATCAAATAAAGCTGCAGCATTTTATTTAACTAAATTAATTGGAGATAAAACCAAGGAAATAGTATTAATACACTTAAGTGAAACAAATAATATGGAAGAAATAGCCTTAGAAACTATTAATAATACATTTATGGAATATGGAATAGATTTTCATAATATAATTTGTGCAAGACAAAACGAAATAACGAAAGTGATTGAATTATGATTAAAATATTGTGCGTGGGAAAAATAAAGGAAAAATACCTTGAGGAATTGATTGTAGATTATCAAAAGAGAATTAGCAAATATATGAAAATTGAAATTGTGGAATTAAAAGATGATTCAATACATGAAAGGGAAATTGCTAATTTGAGCAAGATAATTAATTCGAAAGATTACAATGTGGCATTGGATATGCGGGGTAATATTTTTTCTAGTGAAGAATTTGCTAGTTTTGTTGATAAGACGTTAGTTGTCAACAGCAATATTACTTTTATTATTGGTCCATCACTTGGGTTAAATGAAGAAATATTAAATAAATGTAACAAGGTTATTAGTTTTTCAAATATGACTTTTCCACATGGGCTATTTCGTGGGATATTACTTGAACAAATATATAGGGCTTTTAAAATAATACATAATGAGTCTTATCATAAGTAGGTGGAATAATGGATCTTGAAGATTTAAAAAATTGTAAATATGGCTTTACGCATAGTGGAATTTTTCATGCTGATGATGTATTTGCTACAGCATTTATTAAAATGATTAATCCCAATATTGAAATTGTCAGGGGCAATGAAGTGCCGAATAATTTTACAGGAATAGTTTATGATATTGGTTTAGGTGAATTTGATCATCATGGAGATGATAATGAAACTAGAGAAAATGGAATTCCCTATGCAGCATTTGGTAAGTTATGGCGAAGCTTTGCTAAAGATGTTTATGGAGAATATGTAAGCAAAAAGATTGATCGAAGCTTAATTGAGGCAATGGATTTGTCAGATAATACTGGCAAGCCAGATTCTTTATGCTTGGCTATAGCTGCTTTTAATCCTGTTGGCAAAGATAGTAGCGGGGATAAAGAGTTTGCTTTAGCTGTTGATATGGCGAAAAACATTTTAGAACATTTAGTGATAAAAGAACAAGTTCATTTTGAAGAAGAAAAAATGGTAAAAGAAATATATGCTAAATCTAAAAGTAAAGAAATTATTGTATTAAGTAAATATTTGCACTTTAAAGATACTTTGCCTGGAACTGATGCTTTATATGTAATTTATCCATCTATTAGAGGTGGCTATGTTGCTCAAGGAGTTACAATTAATTCTGATACAATTGAACTTAAAAAGCCCTTTCCTAAAAAATGGGTTAATGAATTACCAAGTTATTTAACGTTTTGTCATAAAAGTCGCTTTTTAATTGCGGGTGAGTCTTTGGAAGATGTAAAGCATGCTTGTAATGTAGCTTTGAAGGAGGAATTTTAGTGATTGGTAATGATTGGGATCAAAAATTGGAAATTATTTGGAATAGTCCGGGCTTTCAAAAATTTTATAAAATGATTATAGCAGAATATGATAAAAAAATTATTTATCCACCAAAGGATTATATCTTTAATGCTTTAAAACTTACAAGTTATAAAGATACGAAAGTGGTAATTGTTGGTCAGGATCCTTATCACGGAGAAAATCAAGCTCATGGACTTTCTTTTAGTGTTCAAAAGGGAGTGAAGTTACCGCCGTCATTACAAAACATTTATAAAGAATTAGAAAGTGATTTAGGTATACCTCCAAAAAGTGATGGAGACCTAACTGGCTGGGCTAAACAAGGAGTTTTGATGCTTAATGCTGTTTTAACAGTTGAAAAAGATAAGGCAGCAAGTCATAGAAATTTAGGGTGGGAACCTATGACTGACTATATAATTAAACTTTTAAATAAAAAAGATGAACCAGTTGTGTTCATTTTATGGGGAAACTTTGCAAAAGAAAAAGCAAAATTAATAAAAAATCCTAAACATTATATTATTATTAGCCCTCATCCTTCGCCGCTTTCAGCTTATTCGGGTTTTTTTGGAAGTAAGCCTTTTTCAAAAACTAATGATTTTTTAGTAAAAAATAGAATACCACCAATTGATTGGTCACTATAGTTTGAAATCATCGATGACAGCATCTTGCATATTTTTACCATCAAAGAAAGGTTTAATTTTATACCGATGAATTTTAGCTACTATATTCGACGGAAACTTACGAATTATTTGATTGAGTTCCGTCGTATTTTTATTGTAATAAGTTTTACAAGAAGTTAAAGTCTCATTTATAATATTTATTTCTTTTAATTCGTTATTAAACTCTTTATTATCTAATTCGTTATAATCGTTTTTAACTTCTAAAATGATATTCATTGCTTCTGTTAATTTTCTGTCAAGTTCATAATTGCTAATTCTTTTATCTTTAAGGTCAATATAGTCTTTTAAATAATCTTTTTTTGTTACTACTTTTTTAATAGCTATATTCATTTTAACAATTAAATCGTATTTTTGACGAAGATTTTCATCAATAATTCCTTCAGCTTTTTCTATTTTTATTTTATAGTTTACAAGATTATTGTAAGTTATTACATAAGCGATGGCAATAATTCCCACAATAATAATAAGAACTAGTATAAAACTTGTTATCATATAAATCACCATAAATATTATAGCACGGATATTTTACTCGTAAAAGGGCTTTACTTGTTAAGTTGCAAATAATTTGGTAAAATATGTATATGTTAAGGGATGATTACCATGAGAAAAAATTCATTTGTTGAAGGAACAATAATTGCCACATTAGCAATTGTTTTTACAAAAATTTTGGGAATGCTTTATGTAATTCCTTTTTATTCAATAATTGGGTCTCAAGGAAGTTCATTATATAGTTATGCATATAATATTTACATGATTTTTTTGAGTATTTCTTCAGCTGGCATTCCTACTGCAATGAGTAAAATAGTTAGTGAATATGAATCGCAAGGATTAAAGGAAGCTAAGGTTAGGTCTTTTAAAATTGGTATTTTTATAGTTAGTATTTTATCTGTTTTATGTTTTTTGGTTTTGATGTTTTTTTCAGAAAGTATTGCTAAGCTTATTGTTGGAGATATGACGGGTGGCAACTCTTTAGAAGATATTACTCTAGTTATATTTGTTGTGTCTTTTGCTGTACTCTTTATACCTTTTTTAAGTGTGGCTCGAGGATATTTACAGGGACACAAATATATTCAGCCATCATCAACGAGTCAAATGATTGAACAAATTGTTAGAATTGTAGTTATAATTGTTGGTAGTTTTTTTATTATCAGCATTTTACATAAATCAGTATCATTAGGAGTAGCAGTAGCTGTTGCTGGAGCGTTTGTTGGGGGGCTTGCAGCAATTTTATATATTGCTAGAAAAATATTTACTCATAAAAAGGAATTAAGTTTAGATGAAAAACTAATAAAAGATAAGGTTTCTAATAAAGAAATCCTTAAAAAGATTTGTTCTTATGCAATTCCTTTTGTCATTATTAACTTGACGGTAAATATTTATAATACCGTCGATATGTCACTCATTATTAGAACATTATCATCTATTGGTTATAGTGGAGCTGATGCCGAGTTTGTAGCTGGTGTTATTACTACTTGGGGTTATAAACTTAATATGATAGTAACAGCTGTTGCTACTGGTTTAACTGTCAGTTTAATACCTAATATTGTTTCAGCATATACATTAAAAAAATATAATAAGGTTAATAAAATATTTAATAAGGCTTTACAGATAATTTTATTTATTTCTATACCCGCTGCTTTTGGCTTGTCGTTTTTGGCTTATCCTGTTTGGAATGTTTT
Organism: uncultured Bacilli bacterium; assembly: GCA_944363815.1. Classification (GTDB taxonomy): domain Bacteria; phylum Bacillota_I; class Bacilli_A; order RF39; family UBA660; genus Onthocola_B. The sequence goes on from CALVVI010000001.1 coordinate 7,864, forward strand.
TTATGGAATAGATGCATATGGCCCAACTGTTTTTAAGCTTAGTATTATTACTGCGGTATTTTGTAATTTTTATTTGATTACTATTCAGACTGCTCAAAGCGTTAATAAATATAAAATAGTCTATATTGCAGTTATTACGGGATTTTTAACTAATGCTTTATTAGATGTTCCATTAATGCTGCTTTGCAATAAAATTGGTTTACCACCTTATTATGGGGCTTCTTTTGCAACGATGTTAGGTTATACAATTGCTATTGTTATTGTTTTAGTGGCCTTAAAAAAGATAAAAGGTATGAGGTATGGAGAAACTTGGAAAATGTTATTTAAAACTATTGGGGCTTTAGTAGTAATGCTTGTAGTGTTATCTTTATTAAAATTGATTTTACCTTTCCATACTTCAACGAAAATGCTATCGATTATTGATATTGTCATTTATGCAGTTGTTGGGGCACTTGTTTACTTATTCTTGATGTATAAAATGGGTATTATTAAAGATTTATTTGGCCAAAAGGTTATTAATAAGGTTTTAAAAATAATTACTTTTGGTAAATATAAAGTTAAGGAGTGCGAAAATGATACTGAAGAAGATTGATGAAAAAAGCTATGAAGAATTTGTTATTCGAAGTGGGCAAGGTAGCATGTATCAAAGTATTGAATGGCTTAATTTAAAAAAATTAGAAGGAAAAAAGTGTGAATTATTAGGATTATTTTCGAACGATAAGTTAGTTGGGGTATCTTTAATAATTTATAGTAGAGTTTTAAAAAAGTATTATTTTGCATATGCATCAAGAGGCTTTATTTATAATTATCAAGATATTCTGGGTTTTAAAAAAGCTTTAATTAAATATTTTAAAAAGAAGAAAGTTATATTTTTTAGAATGGATCCATTGATTGTTTTGGCTAAGTATAATAAAAATATGAAAAAAGAAGAAATCTTAGAAAGTCGTCAGTTGATTGAAGGTTTAAAATTTTATGGGTTTAAACATTATGGATTTAATCGGGGATTTGAAACTATGCAATTTAGATTTGTTCATGTTTTGGATGTTGCAAGTGATTTTGATGAACAAATGCAGGGAATGAGTAAAAGTACAAGAAAAAACATGGATTTAGCTAAATTTCGAGGAGTAAGATTTCGAAAATGTGGATTACAAGACATTGATATCGCCGAAAAGTTTTTTGAAATGTCTAGTGAAAGAAAACACTTTAAAGGTTTTGATAATAAATATTATGAAAGATTATATAAAGCATTTAAAAATAGTTTAACTTTATATATAACTTATATTGATAAAAATGTTTATATTAATAATATTAATAATAAGTTAAATGATTTAAGAAGAGATTTGGAAGAATTACATTATAAGATGGTGCATGATAATGTAGGTAAGAAATTAAAAAATCAAGAATTATTGTTAAATCAAGCAATGCAAAAATATAAAGAGGAATTAAAATCTGCAAAAGAATTAAAAGATAAAACCGATATTGCAGCGATGCTTACGATAAGTAAGTATAAGGAGGTAGTATCATATGTAAGTGGCATGGATAATCATTATCGTAAATTCAATCCTAAATATGTGATGTATCCTGCGATGATTAAGGATGCTATAAATGAAAATTTGAAAACAATTAATTTTTTGGGAGTAAAAAATATATTTGATAAAGATGATTCAGATTATGGGGTTTATGATGTAAAGAGGGGTTTTGGAGGTAATACTTTAGAATATGTTGGAGAATTTGATTTGCCAATTAAGAAAATGTTATATCGGATATATAAACTTAAAAATAGGTTAAAAGGAGGCAAATAGTGGAACTAAAAAGTATTGATAAAGATAAGTTTAATGAAATAGCAACTAAATTTGCCTGTAGAAATTTTTTCCAAACAAGTAATATGGGCAGTAGTTTAGAAATGCGGGGGAAGAAAATTTATTATTTAGGTTTGGAAGATGATGAACAAATTGTAGCTATAACTATGTTAGTAGAAAATGGAACTTTTTTAAGAAAAAAAGTATTTGAGGCATTAAAAGGATTTTTAATAGATTATAGTGATACAGAGTTGGTTAAAATATTTACTGAAAAGTTATTGGAATTTGTTAAAGAACAAAATGGATTTAAGTTAAGTATAGATCCTTATATTATTGAAGCGGAAAGGGATATCGATGGCAAAATAATAGATGGGGGAAAAAATAATTATAAAGTTATTGAAGCATTAAGGAATATAGGTTATCAAAAGAATAAGGTTGATACGCAAGTTAGATTTAATTTTTGTTTGGATGTTTTAGGCAAAAGTGAAGAGGAAGTATTTAAAAATTTTAAGGCAACAACAAGGAATTTAATTAATAAGGCAGAAAGAGAAGGTGTAGAAGTAATAGACTTAAGTTATGAAGAATTAGATAATTTTAAAGCTATTACGGAAGATACGTGTAAAAGAAGGGGTTTTTTAGACAAGAGTTTAGAATATTATCAGAGTATGTATAAAGCTTTTGGGGACGAAGTAGTTTTTAAATTAGCTCGTTTGAATATTAATAAATATGAAAATTATTTAAATAATCTAAAATATGATTACGAAGAAAAAATTAATAAAATAGTGGGAAGTAATAAAAAGAAAGATAACTATATTTTTGAAGTTAGTAATATTGATAAAAAGCTGAGTAAAATTAAAGAGTTACCTGTTAATGATGGTTATGTTAATTTGGCAGCAGCTATGTTTATGTTATATGGTGATGAAACTATCTATTTATTTAGTGGTAGTTATGATGAGCTTAATGAATTTGGTGGTCAATATTTAATTCAATGGGATGTCATAAAGTATGCAATTAATAATGGTTATAAAAGGCACAATTTTTTTGGAATAATGAATTTTCAAAATAAAAATGATAAAGATTATGGCATATATTTGTTTAAAAAAGGTTTTAATGGTTATGTTGAGGAGTTATTAGGAGAATATACAATTTGTGTTAAAGGATTGGTAAGTAGTTTATATAAATTTAAAAATAAAGTGAGGTGAAGGTATGAAATTTATTGGTGATGTTGCTAAAGAAAGATACATAGATTTTGAAGAAAATCATCCGAAGTCCCATTTTTTGCAAAGCTATGCGTGGGGGGAGTTTTGTCGCAAGATAAAAAGGCAAGTTCCTAATTATGTAGGGATGGAAGATGATGAAGGTAAATTGGTAGCAACAGCTTTAATTTTAGAGAGAAAAACTCCTTTAGGTTTTAGCTATGGATACTCACCACGAGGATTTGTTACGGATTATAAAAATAAGGAAGTAATAAAGAAATTTACAGAATATTTAAAGGAATTTATGAAGCAGAAAAAGATAATTTATATTAAGTTTGATCCAGACATTCCTTATCAAGAGATAGATCAGGATGCTAATCCTATTCCAGGTGGTAAAAACAATTATGACTTATTTAATTATATGATTAGTTTAGGGTATAATCATACAGGATTTTATAAACTTTATGAAGGCAATCAACCACGTTATACTTTTAGAGTCGATTTAAAAAGAGATTGGCAAGATATTGAGGCATGTATGGCTAAATCTTTTTTGCAATCGGTAAAAAGAAGTTATCAATATGATTTAGAGATTAACAATGAGATTAAAATAAAAGAATTTTATAAACTTATTAAAGAAACTAGCTTAAGAGATGATTTTAATCCGCATGATGAGAAATATTATGAGACATTAGTTCAAGAATTTAAAGATCATATTAAGTTTTTTAATGTAATAATTGATATTGGAAAAGTAAAGGATAAAATAAGTAATGAACTTGAAGAATTAAAAGGAAATATTAGACAAGTAAATAAGAAAAGACTTGCGGATTATAATGACAAAATAAAAAGATTAGAAAAAGAAAAAGAATTATTTGGAAAATATGAAAGTGAAAAAAAAGTTATTTGTACAATAGTTTGTACAACTACTAATAATCGAATTTGGAGTTTTTTTCAAGGTGGAGATGAACTTGCTAGTCAGACTTGTGCAGTAATGCGGTGCTATTATGAAGTTATAAAATATTCTTATGAACAAGGCTATGACTTTTTTGATGTGTTTGGTACTCCAGGTGATCCACATACTGACTATAAAAATTTGGCTAAATTACATGATTTTAAAAGAAAATATGGTGATAAGTATATCGAATTTATAGGTGAATTCGATTTGGTAAATAAAAAAGTTTTGTATAAAGTATTACCTCTATTATTAGGTTGTTATCGTAAATTACGTAAAATAAAAGGTAAATAGTAGTATTTTCACAATTTTTCCATTTATTTTACGTTTTTTTAATGATATAATTTATTATGGAGGACCATATGAAGTTTATTGAATTAAAAAATGTTAGTAAAGTTTATAAAAATGGTGTGACAGCTTTAGCAGATGTCTCTGTTTCAATTGAAAAGGGAGAGTTTGTGTTTGTTATTGGTCTTACTGCTAGCGGGAAGTCAACTTTTATAAAAACTTTGTATAGAGAAGAAAAACCGACGAAGGGAACTGTTATGGTTGGTGGCTTAAATGTCGGAAAAATAAGAAATGGCAAAGTTTATAAATTGAGAAGAAAGATTGGGATAGTATTTCAAGATTTTAAGCTTTTACCAAAACTTACAGTTTATGAAAATGTAGCATTTGCTTTGGAATGTGTAGGAATGAAAGATAAAGAAATTCGTCCTAAAGTAATGAGTGCTTTAGAAAGAGTCGGTTTAAAAGATAAGGTAAGGTCATTTCCGGGAGAATTATCTGGTGGAGAACAACAAAGAGTTTGTATTGCCAGAGCAATAGTTAATAGACCAAAGTTACTTATTTGTGATGAACCAACAGGTAATTTGGATCCAGATACAAGTAAAGAAATTATGAAAGTAATCGAAGGAATCAATAAAGATTTGGGAACAACTATTATCATGGCTACTCATGATAGAGATATCGTTAATAGAATGAAAAAACGTGTTCTGTTAATTGAGCATGGCGTTTTAGCTGGCGATTATGCGAAAGGAAGTTATAAGACTCATGAGGGCGTTTAGAATTTTTGTAAGAAGTATTAGAGATGCTTTTAAAAGTGTACTTAGAAATTTTAGTTTGAGTTTTGCATCAATTATGTGTACAACTATTACTTTAATATTAGTTTCAGTAGCGTTGATTTGCGCTGCAAATATTGAAAATGCTACGAAGTCAATTGAAGATGAGCTTAGTATTGTGGTATATTTAGATGGTGAAGTAACAGAAGAGCAAATAAATAATATAAGAGCTGATATAGATAGTCAGGAAAACGTGGCAGAAGTAATATTTAAAAGTAATACGGAATGGAAAGAAGAAATGAGCGAATACGACGATACTTTTGAAACTGTTTTAAATTATTTGGATGAAAATCCGTTGATGAATTCCTTTATTATAAGAGTAAATGATGTTAATCATTTATCTGATACTGCTGAATATGTCAAATCTATAAGTGGTGTTGATACAGTAAAATATGGTGAGGGAATGGTTGATAATATTATTTCAGCTTTCAATGTTGTCGAAAAAGTAGTGGTAGTAATTGTAATTGCTCTTATTTTAGTAACGGCATTTCTCATTAGTAATACGATTAAACTTACAATATTTAGTAGAAGAAATGCTATTGAAATAATGCGATTGGTTGGGGCAAGTAATATTGCTATTAAGTTGCCATTTATTTTTGAAGGCTTTATTATTGGAGTAATTGGAGCGATTATTCCAATTTGTATTACTATTTATGGATATGCAATTTTATATGGAGCTTTAAATGGTCATGTTTTTTCAAATATGATTGTATTAATCGAACCTTATAATTTTGTTTTCTGGGTATCACTTGTTCTTCTTATTTTAGGAGCTGTAGTTGGTATGTTAGGTAGTTTAAAAGCTGTAAGAAAGTATTTGAAGATATGATGAGAAAATATATGAATATAAGTATTATTTCTTTATTAATTGTTAGCTTTTTGTTAATGCCTTTAAATGTTCGAGCGGCTTCTGCTAATACATTGCGGGGATTAAGACAAGAACTCGCTAGTTTGCAAGAGCAAAAACGAAAAAATGATAGTCAAAAACAAGCAACAGAAAGTGAGATTAAAGAAAATAATATTGCTATTTTAAATGCTGAAGAGGAGATTCAGGAATCTCAAGAAAAAATTGAAAATGCTAAAATACTAATAACTGAAACTGATGAGCGTATTAAAGAACTTCATGACCAAACGGAGGAGTTAATGGCATATTTTCAAATAATGCGTGGAGAAAATGTTTATATGGAATTTATTAGTGATTCTAGCAGTATGACTGATTTAGTAATGCGGAGTGATGCAATTAATCAAATAGCTAATTATAATCAAGATAAACTTATTGAATTAGAAGAGTTAATTAAAGAAAATGAACAATTACAAGTAGAGTTAATTCAATATGAAGATGAACTTGAAAAAAATATTGTATCTTATGAAGAAAAAATAAGCACTTTGCAATATGATTTATCTAGCTTGGGAGAAGTAGGTATGGATATTGATAGTGAAATTAGATCTAAGCAAGAATTAATAAAGGCCTATGAAGATATGGGATGTAGTGAAGATCAAGATTTAGATGTATGTGCTAGTATTTATGGTAGTAAAGTATGGTATAAGCCTTTAAATAAAGGAAGAGTAAGTAGTATTTTTGGCAAAAGGACTGATCCATTTACTGGAAAAACAAAAATTCATCGAGCAGTAGATATTGCTGGTAATTCTGAAGGAACAGCTGTTTATTCAGTAGGAAATGGTATAGTTGTAGCAACAGTGGATGCTAAGGCCAAAGTTGCTAATGGAAAAGGCAAAACTTGTGGAGGAAATCAGGTTTATATTCAAGTCCTAATTGGAGGAAAAAAATATACTGTTCAATATGCACATTTGCTTACTGTAAGTGTTAAAGTAGGAGATATTGTAAATGTCAATACTGTTATTGGAACCCAAGGTGGAGGTCCAAAAACTCAAAGATGGGAGTCGTGTTCAACTGGTTCGCATTTACATTTTGGGGTAGTTGAAGGGTATATAAAAACAACATATATGGCGACATACTTTAATAATAATGCAATAGTTCCGCCGGGATATCCAGCAAAAAATTCGTGGTTTTATTCAAGAACGCAATGGTTTGATTAAAGTAGTGAGTTTCTAAGTTTTTATGTTTATATGTAAAAATGAGAGAAGGGATATGATGAATATTAACAAAATTGTTTCTTGTTTTAGTAGGTGTTTTCTTGTTATTTTGTTGTTAGTTTTTTATATTTTTCCAATTCCAATTGCTAGCGCTACTAGTAATAGTGATTTGACACTTGCACAAATGCGTACACAATTGGAAAAGTTAAAGCAACAAAAAGCAGAAAATGAACATCAACAAGAAGTTACTGAAGCTGAAAAAGAAGCAAAAAATAGAGCTTTAAGTAATACTTATGCTAAGATTGAAGAAACTCAAACTAAAGTAGAGGAAGCTAAACAAAGTATTGAAGAGTCAAATGCTAAAATAGCAGAGTTAAATCAACAAACACAAGAGTTGATGTCTTATTATCAAATACTTAGTGGTAACAATACTTATATGGAATTTATTACGGATTCAAGTAGTATGACTGAGTTAATAATGCGAAGTGATGCAATTGAGCAATTATCAAGTTATAATCAAGAAAAATTATTAGAATTAGAAAATTTAATTGATGATACTGAGCAAAAGCAAGTAGAGTTATTAGAGTATGAAGACGAATTAAATGCCAATGTTGCAGATTATCAAAAACAATTAGAAGAAATAGATTCAAGTCTTATTCAATTTTCAGATATTTCTATGAGTATTGATGAACAAATTGAAATGCTTGAAGATTCTATTGAAACTAATGAAAATATGGGGTGTAAAGAAAGTGAGACCCTTAATGCTTGTACTTTGCGTTTAAGTAGAGAAAATGCTGTTGATTATACTTGGTATGTAAATAATTATGGGTGGTTAAAGCCTGTAACTAAAGGAAGAATATCTAGTTTATTTGGTTGGAGAAGCGTTCCGGGTCAAAGTAGTTACCATAGTGGTATTGATATTGCTATATCTGAGGGTACTAATGTTTATCCAGCAGCATCTGGTGTTGTTATTAGAACTGTAAGTCGTAGTTCTTGTGGAGGAAATCAAATATATATTCAAGCAGTTGTTAATGGTGAAGTTTATACAATGCAATATGCTCATTTATTAGAAGTTTATGTTAAAAAAGGTGATACAGTTGATGTTAATGATGTTATAGCTTTATCTGGAGGATATTCTACTGCTTCAAGATATGGTGGATATGATACCTGTACTACCGGAGCTCATTTACATTTTGGAGTATCTAAAGGTGCTTATACGAGCTTTTCAAATTATACAGCTAATTTAATAGATCCACCAGGATTTCCTGGTAAAGGGTCATGGTTTTATTCAAGAACGCAGTGGTTTGACTAAACTGATATGTAAAGTATCAGTTTTTGATTTTCTTTGTCTAAAAAAATGCTATAATTATAATATAATTAATAGGAAAGGTGTGATTTTATGCAAAATGATCAAAAAGTTGATAATAATTCTGAAAATATTACTAATATAACTACTGGAGAAGAGGCTTGGGGTAGTATTGATCCAGTGACTGATAATTTGACTATTTTAAATGATAGAAATGAATTGTCCTCAAATAATAATACTGATAAAAAAAGACATAAAAAGTTATTTATAATTATTGGTATTATAATAGGGATAATAATAATTGCTATTGTAGCAATATTCATCTATATTAAAACTGGTTTTACCGCCACTAAATATATTGATGATAAAGTTGAAGAAATAACAACTTTTGTTGATGAAATGTTTATGACATACAATTACGATGCCGATGCAGATACAATAATGAATGGTGAATTTAGTATTAATTCGAACGTTTCGGAATTAGCTGTGCTAAATAATTTAAAGTTAAATTTTGAAGTTGGTACTTCTTTAGCAAAAGAAATAGTAGATATTAATTTTGGTTTAGCTAATGCGGAAAGCGATTATACAGCTAATCTATATATAAATAATAATAGAATGTATTTAGAGTCTTTAGATATTTATGATGTTCCTTTATATATGGATTTAGGAGAAAGTCCGTTTGCTAGTATTAATGTTGAAAAAATGAATTTTGAAAATTATAAAAATGCAATCATAAACTTTGTAAAATATTTGGGCATAGCAATGAAGGAATCTGATATGTCAAGTTCAATTCGTGGTTTAAGTGCTATTTATCGTTATGTGATAAATGATAATAATAAAGAAGCTTTTGCTCAAAAAATGAATGAATTAATTGAACAAGATGAAAACATGTTAGATTTTTTAGAAATGCTAGGCATTACCGATGCAACTGTATCTGCTGATACCTTAAGTAATATGGTGTTTGAAGTTACAGTTAGTATTCCAAGTGGAGATTTAAAAGAATTTGAGGTAACTATTGATAATACGGTTATGCGTTTAGAAGAAACTGCAAAAGATAAATATGATTTAATAATTGATGAAGAAGAAGTGTTAAAAGTAACTGTAAATGGAGATAATGTAAATTTGGTTAGTGCGGATAAAAGCTATGGATATTATGATATAACATTTAATTTCAAGGAATATACTTTATCTGCTGATATGGAAGTTGATGGTGATATAATTAATTTAGATATTACTAATGAAGGTAATGATATTAAGAATGTTGTGTTGGAAGTAAATACAACAGATATTTCCTCAAATGAAATTAATATGTTAACAAATTTAACTGTTGAAAAAGTTAGTGATAATGAGATTAAAACTAGTGGAGATATAAATATTTCTACAAATAATGAAAGCATTAATTTGACACTTAGTTTGAATAACCAAAATGGATATGATTTAGTAGAAGAAAAGTCTTTTAATAATACTAAAGATATTAATACATTAACTGATGCAGAAGAAAATGAAATAACTACTAATTTAATGAATATTCTAAGTGGTATCGTTCCGGAAGTTACAGAGGATATGTAATATCATGGTAATAGATAGAGTAGTTGTAGGCCCTTTAAAAGAAAATTGTTATATTGTTACTAAAAATACAAAAACAATTATAATTGATCCAGGAGATGAAGCAGATAAAATTATAGATGCTACTAAAGATAAGAATGTTGTGGGTATATTAATTACTCATCACCATTTTGATCATGTTGGTGCCTTAAAAAAATTAGAAGATTATTTTAAAATAAAAGAAAGTGATTTTATTCCTGAAATAGGAATGGAAGTTATAAAGACTCCTGGCCATAGTAGAGATTCTGTATGTTTCTATTTTAAAGAGGATAAAGTTATGTTTGTTGGTGATTTTATTTTCTTAAATAATATTGGTAGATGTGATTTGCCAACGGGTAGTGATAAAGAAATGTTAGAAAGTTTAGCGTATATAAAAAAATATCCTAATGATATAGTTCTTTATCCAGGACATGGAGAACCTACAAATTTAGGATATGAAAAAAACAATTTTAAATATTATTAAAAAAGGATTGTAGCATCCTTTTTTAATATGTTTTTTCAGAATAAGAATGAGAATAGATTATTGGATCCATAAATTCAACATAATTTAAATAAATAATTCTTATTAAATACCAAATGTTATTAACAGGATCACGAATTATTAAGTGGTCTTTTCCTGCCTCTTCAATAATGCCTTCGTAAACTTTATTTTGCCAGGCACTACTGTCAGGATAAGATACATAGGCTTTAATTTTTTGCCCCTTGTTTAAACGTAAAATATTTTCAATGTAACTTTGTTCCCGGGGTATGTTAGTGGTTACTTCGTTTACTGACATGTTTCCCGGAGGAGTTTGATAATTATTGCTTGGAAATGTTGGATTTTGGTAGTAACTACCATTCATTTTAAAAATCACCTCAAGAAAATATATTCCGATTGCGAAAAAAATATTAATGTTTTATAATTATGATAGGTGAAGCTTATGCAGAATGATAATTCAGAAACAAGGGAAGCTATTTTTCAGGGGTTATTTTTTGTAATTGGGGTTTTTTTATATGCTCTTTGCTTTAATTTGTTTTTAATTCCTAATGATTTGGTAGTTTCGGGTTTTAGTGGAGTAGCAATAGTTGTTCAAAGATTATTTGGTTGGGATGCATCAATTTTTATATATATAATCAATGGACTTCTTCTGTTAGTATGTTTAATCTTTTTAGGATGGAAAGCTACAGTTCATAATTTAGCTGGTTCTATAATGTATCCGCTGATGATCACTTTTTCTAACCCTATTGCTCAATTTTTAGATAGATATATTATTGGAGATGATTTTTATTTAATTTTACTTTTTGCAATTATTTTATATGGTGTTAGTAGCGGTCTTATTTATCGAGCAGGTTTTTCTACTGGTGGTTCAGATATAATTATGCAAATTGTTAACAAGTATTTTAAAATTAGTGAATCTAAAGCTATGATACTTGCAAATGTATTAATAATATTAGTTGGAATGTTAGTGTTTGGATTTAATAAGGGTGTTTATTCATTTATAATACTTATTTGTTCAACATATTTTATTGATAAGATTATGTTTGGCTTACAGACAAGCAAAGTGTTTTATATATATACCAAAAGAGTTAGAAAAATAAAAAAATTGATATTAAATGATTTTCAAACTGGTTTTACTGTAATCCCTAGTCGTGGTGGTTATTCTCGCAAGAGGGGATTCATGATAATGTGTGTAGTAGCTAATCGAGATTACTATTTATTTAAACAAAAAATATTAGAGATAGATCCACAAGCCTTTATTATAATAAATAGTTGTTATGAAGTTAATGGTGGGGTAAAAAGAAAAAGTTTACCATTTTTATAGACGAGTACAAGTAGTTACTTGTTTTTTTCTTTTAAAGATTTAGAGTATGGTTTTCTTTCATCAGTTAGTTCTAGAAGATAGTCAGTTGATGTATTGTAGTATTTGGCTAATTTAATAAGTAAGTCGATAGGAATTTGTCTTTTGCCTATTTCATAAAAACTGTAAGCAACTTGAGATACATTGAGTATTTTGGCAACATCTGATTGGGTTAAGTCTTTATCTTCTCTTATTTCCCTTATTCTCATTTAAATCACCTGCATTCATTCTAAAATAAAACAATATGTTTTAAAATAGAGGAGTGGTGCAAATGAAGAAAAAAGTAATTATAGGTATAGTATCAATATTAATGGTAATAACTGGCTCTTTATTTGTTATGTTTAATAGTAGTAACAGAAGTTACGAGGTTATAACTAATGATAAAGAAGAAAGAAAAGTGAATACTAATGCTCTTACAATGATGTATGAAACAGAATGATATTGTAAAATTCTATATTAAATTATAATCTAGTATGAATAGTAAACATACTGGATTTTTTCTTTCTCCAACTTTACCTTTATAAGTATTTGTGCTAAACTTATTTTAGTGATGAATATGAAGAAAATTGTTATATTTGGTGGAGGAAGTGGACTTTCACAACTTTTAAAAGGAATAAAATTATTTCCAGTAGAAATTACAGCTGTTGTAACTGTTGCTGATAATGGGGCAAGTACAGGAAGGCTGCGTAAGGAAATGAAGATACCTGCAGTTGGGGATATTTCTAAGGTAATGCTTAGTATGGCTAATGTTGATCAAGACGTTATTGATTTAATGAATTATCGATTTACTAAATCAAAGACTTTAGGAAATCATTCTGTAAAAAATTTGCTTCTTACAGCATTACTAGATTTAAAAGGTAATTTTGATAGTGCTATTCCAATTCTTGGAAATATACTTGACTTAAAAGGAACTGTTTTGCCTTTAACAGAAGATAATGTAAATTTAGTAGGGGTTACAACTGATGGTAAAGAAATTAAAGGAGAAGAACAAGTAACTAAATGTGCAAGTAAAATAGATTATGTAAAATATGATAAAAAGTTTACTGTTAATCCTAAAGTAATAAAGGCTGTTAATGATGCTGATTTAATTATTTTTTCTTCTGGAAGTTTGCTTACAAGTATTACACCACATTTGGTAGATAAAGGATTAGTTGATGTAATAAATAATGCCAAAGCTGATAAGATGTATATATGTAATTTGTTTACGCAACCGGGAGAAACTGATGATTTTACAGTTAGGGATCATATAGATTTCTTAGAAAAATATTTAGGTAAAGGAAGTATAGATGTAGTAATTGCTAATAATGCAATTATGAGCAGTAAATTAGCTCGTAAGTATGCTGATGAAGAACAAAAAGATCCGGTGCTTTTAGATATGCATGAATTAGAAGATTCGCATATTTATGTAATTGCAGATAAATTATTTACTATTGCAGATGGGGTTTATCGACATGATGCTTTAAAGACAGGATATTTAATATTTTCTTATTTAATGGATGGTAAAAAAGCATGACATTTACAACAATGTTAAAAGAAGAAATATCTAAAAATGATTTTAATGTTGTAGAAGCTAGATATGAATTATTAGCTTTTTTGAACTGTATTGCTAAAATAAAAAAAGATGAATTATTAATTACAGTAGAGAATGCTAGTATTGCACGAAGAATTTATAAGGAAATAAAAGAAATATATGATGTAAATCCGAAAATAACGATAAGGATGCAAAAACGTTTTAAAGTAAAGCAAATATATATATTATGCATACACGAAAAAGTTAGCTTTATTAAGGATTCTTTGATTTTAGGCACAAAAATAGATTTGGAAACACTTGTTACTGATGAAGAAAAAATAGCTTTTATTGAAGGTGCTTTTTTGGCGGTAGGTAATGTTTCTAATCCAAGTACTAGTGGATATCATTTGGAATTTATTTTTACAAAAGAGAGATTAGCTAAACAAGTATTAAATTTACTTAATTATTTTAAATTAAATGCTAAGTTAATTAAAAGAGGATATAAAAATGTAGTATATATTAAAGCAAGCGAAAATATAAGTGATTTAATTAAACTTTTTAAAGCTACAAGTTCTTTATTTTATTTTGAAGATATTAGAATATATCGGGATCATAAAAATATGGTCAATAGATTAAATAATTGTGAGATTGCTAATCAAGAGAAGACTTTTAAAACAGGTCAAAAGCAATTGGAAGATATATATTATTTAAAGAAAGCTGGATTATTTGATTTATTAGATGAAAAAACTAAAATAGTTGCTGATGCTAGAGAAAAATATCCTGAGTCTTCTTTTCAGGAACTCGCAGATATTATCACAACAGAAATGGATTATCGGATAGGTAAATCTGGAGTGAATCATCATTTTATTAAAATTAGTAATTTAGTTAAAAGGCATAAAGAAAATGGATTGAAGGAGTAAATTATGGAAGTAAGATTGGCAAGCGGGTTGCAAAAAGATAGCATTGTTGATGGCAGTGGAATAAGAACTGTGATTTGGTTTCAAGGCTGCCTTCATCATTGTTATATGTGTCATAATCCTGAAACATGGGATTTAAATGGGGGAATAGTATTTGATTTGGATGATATAAAAGAAGAGATTAAAAACTTAAAGTATCAAAGTGGTATTACTTTATCGGGAGGAGATCCTTTCTTTCAAGCAGAGTCTGCAACAGAGATTGCTAAATATGCACATGAATGCAACTTAAATGTTTGGTGTTATACTGGGTTTACTTATGAAGAATTAATTGAAGCAGATGATGATAAAAAAAATCTTTTGAAAAATGTTGATGTTTTAGTAGATGGCAGATTTGAAAACGAGAAGAAAAGTTTAGCGTGTAAGTTTCGGGGAAGTACTAATCAAAGGATTATAGATGTACCAAAAAGTATTGAACAAGGAGATATAGTGCTTTTATATGAAGATTAAAGAAGAATATAACTATGTTATTTTAAGTAATGAAATAAATCGTTTGTTGTTAGCTAAATTTAGTGAATATCCTATGATTGATAGCGATATGAACTATAATGAATTAAAAATGAAATTGGAATTTCATACATCTAAAATAGTAGTTTTTAATAATACATTTTATAATTTAAGAGACGAAGAGCAAAAAGAAATACTTGATTTGTTAAAAAGACAAAATATGCATTTTATATTAATTACTAGTAATATTGAAGAAGCTTTGCTGGGAGATTATATTATAGTTTTTGATAAGAAAGGTATCTTTTTAGAAGGTTTAAAAAATGAGGTTTTAAAAGAAGAAAAGAAGCTAAAAAAAGTTGGATTTGGATTACCATTTGTAGTTGATTTATCTATTCAATTAAATTATTATGATATTTTTAAAAAAGTTTATTTTGATATGAATGAGTTGGTGAGTGATTTATGGAATTAAGTAGTTTAAATGGGCGAATAATAGGAGTAATAAGTGATGATTTTAAAGAATATGATTATCAAGATAAATTAGTTAAGGATTTAATTACTAAAAAGGTTGATGCTTCTTTTAAAATGGTTAAATTAGATAATTCTGTTTTAAATGAGAAATTTAGTGATTTGCCTTTAGGGGACAAAAATAAAGTTATTTTAGCTAATCAATTACATAATCAAGAAATAATATTAGTAAATTTTTCTAAGGGATTAATAAAAAAAGATTTAGATTATTTTAAGAGTTTATTTAAAAAGATTGCTAACTATGGAAAAAAAATTATTTTAGTAGAAAAAAGAATGGATTTATTTTTAAATTGTGTTGATAGAATATATGTTATTAATGAAGATGAAATAAAATATGAAACAATTGATATTTTTGATAAAACTTTAGGTTTGTATGCTGATTATCCTAAAATAGTTGAATTTTATTTTAAAGGTATAGATTTAGGTGTAAGGCTTGATCAGTATACAGAATTAGATGAACTTTTAAAAGCAATTTATAGGATAAAATCATGAGATATTTAATTGAGTTTAGTTATGATGGGACAAAGTTTCATGGGTTTCAAAGACAAAAAGATGTAAAAAATGTTCAAGGAACTTTAGAACATGTTTTAAGTCGTGTATTAGAAAGCGATATTGTTATTAAAGGGGCTGGGAGAACTGATGCTGGGGTACATGCCTTAGCTCAATATGCTCATTTTGATGCTGATAGAAAAATAAAAAAAGAAGATATTAATATAATTAATAGACTTCTTGATGAAGAAATTGTAATAAAAAAATGGCAAGTTGTTAATAGTGATTTTCATGCAAGACATGATGTAAAAAGAAAAAAATACGTTTATAAAATAAATATTGGGGACTTTGATAAAGATAAAGAAGGATATTATTATCAAATAAAACATAAGCTTGATTTCTCTTTAATGAAAAGAGTAATGAAATTATTTGTTGGAACACATGATTTTCGCAATTTTGTAAGTGGTCCAAGGATTGATTATACAACAACTATCTATAAAACTAGAATTAAAAGAAAGGGAAATATAATTTTATTTGAATTTGTGGGAATTGGTTTTTATAGGTATATGGTTAGACATTTAGTGGGAGCAATACTAGATGTTGGACGGGGTAAAGCAAAAATAGTTGATGTTGAACGAATGCTTGAAAATCCATTAATTATTAAAAGTTTAAGTGTGGTTCCTGCAGATGGACTTTATTTGGTAAATATTAAGTATTAGGATGGGTATTTATGAATTTAGTTGTGTTTTTAGTGATAATTCTAAGTTTTTTTGGCCGGTAGTAGATAATAAAGGGAAATTTGACTTCTAATTAATAATGTGTTAGAATAAGCTTCATTATTTGAGGGGGAGGGAATAATAATGACTGATAAGGAAATTGTTTATAAGGTTAAGAAAATTAAGAAGTATCAAGATTTATCTGCTGAGCATAAGAAAGGTGCTAATGTAGCAACATTGTGTTTAATGTCTGCAATTGTTTGTATTTTTAGCAATGGTTATGCGGAAGATGCATTTAAAACAATAATTGGAAACTTTTTGGCGTTAGGTTGTACTTTTACTTTGCCGTTTAGTTTAAGACTTTTGATAGATTCTTTAATTAACAAAGTAAATTGTGATTTGAAGGTTGAAGAATTAAAAGATTCTTTGAGTGAAGCAGGAATTATTTTAAATGATTCTAGCAAAGGCAGTAGATAATGATAGATGTACTAGATATTGTTACTTTAGATAATGATATTGATTATGTTGTAGGTGCTAAAACAAAAATTGATGATGTGATTTATTATTGCTTGATTAATGAAAGTAATTTAGATGATCTAATTATTTGTTCAAGTACTGATGAGGTAACTTTGAAAGAAGTAAATGATGCTGAAATAGTTAAAAAATTACTTCCAAGGTTTTATAAAAGCATTAGAGATGCTAAAATAATTGAAAAGTGTCTAAAAATGAATGAAAATGCTTAAAAGTATTTGACTTTTGGCATTTTTTTTCATATAATTTTAATCGGTACATTTTATTTATGTGAGTTATTTAGTCGTGGGAAAATTAAATAAGGAACATAATGAAAGGATTAGTATGAAAACATTTATGCAAAAAAAAGAAACTGTTGAAAGAAAATGGTATGTAATCGACGCTGAGGGACAAACTTTAGGGCGTCTTGCAACAAAAGCAGCTCATATTTTACGTGGTAAGCATAAAGTTACATATACTCCTCATGTTGATTGCGGAGATTATGTAATTGTAATTAATGCGGAAAAGGTAGTTTTAACTGGTAACAAATTAGAAGATAAGAAATATTATAACCACTCTGGTTACCCAGGAGGACTAAGAGAAAGAACTGCTAAAGAAATGATTAATAAGTATCCAGAAGAAATGGTAGAAAGAGCTATTAAAGGAATGCTTCCTCATGGAAGACTAGGAAGAGCAATGGGCAAGAAATTATTTGTTTACCGTGGTAATGATCACAAACATGCTGCTCAAAAGCCAATAGCTTTGGAAGTTAAGTAGGAGGATTTATGAGTAAGAAACAAGAATGGACTGCAACTGGTCGGCGTAAAAGAAGCGTTGCTCAAGTAAGAATGACTGGTGGAACTGGTAACATTACTGTAAATGGTGTAGATGTAAATGAATATATGCCATATGCAACATTAGTAATGGATTTAAAACAACCACTTGTAGCTACTGGAAATGAAAACAGATTTGATATCGATGTTAAAGTTAATGGTGGTGGATTTTCTGGTCAAACTGGAGCTATTCGTTTAGGTATTACAAGGGCATTACTAAAATTTGATGCTAATACTGATCAGACTAGAGAAGATAGCTACAGACATATTCTTAAGAATGCTGGATTTATTACTAGGGACCCTAGAGTTAAAGAAAGAAAGAAATATGGTCTTAAGAAAGCACGTCGTGCTCCACAATTTTCTAAGAGATAGTTTATTTTACTTGCCTTTTGGCAAGTTTTTTTGTTTATTAAATATTCTTCTTGTGATATATTTTAGTCATCAGAGGTGTGATGATGGATAAAGTGGATAAATTAAAAATTGTAGTTACTGGAATTTTATTATTAGTAGTTTTAATTGCTATCTTTGTAAAATTAAATATTGATAAGAACGAAGAATATAATACATGCGATGGAGAAAATATTGATGAGTGGGTGTATACAACTGGGGCATTAGAGTATGATACTTGTGTTGATAAAAATAATAAATTATTGTTTATAGATAGGAATAAGGCCTTAGAAAAAGTAAAAGAAGAAAGAAATATAGCACTAGATTATATCCAAAATGAATTGGATTTAGAAGAATTATCGGAAGATAATTATCAAAAGTATTGTGAGTATGCTAAAAATGTTGATGAAAATCATGAATATTATGATGATGTTTTATTTTTAAAGAATTTCTTTGATGTCTATGACAATAATTTTTTTAGGTAAGTTGGTATGAAAGATAAACGTGTTTTATTGTTGTTGTGGATTGTAATAGTTTTAGTAGGTTTTGTCGGAGTTTTTTTGTATCAGTGTTTGGTATTTAGTTATTCTTTAGAAGACTTAATGGATAAATTGGATGGTTATTGGGTAAAAGTAGATGGAAAAAGTGATTGTGAAGTTGTCATATTTGATGATGAAAAATTTATAAGAGGTCCTGTTAATACTGAACCTAATGAATATGCATATGTGATTGAAAGTGAAAAAATAGAGTATAATAATTATGATTTAACTATTAATATAATAGATGTAAATGGCAATGAAGAAGATGGAAAAATACATATTGATGTGAGTGATTTAAATGATGGAAAGATATCTCTTAAAACAGAAAATATTGATAATGAATATAGCCAATATGAGTTCATTAGTGATAATGAAGATGATGTTTTTGATTATTGTCAATCTAATTAATCGTAAAGAGTTCTCTAAATGGTGGATAAGAGAACTTTTTTAGTGTATAATTTTTCTAGGTGATTTAAATGCGACTTAGTAATGAATGGACAGATTATGAATGTATTGATGCCGGCAATGGTGAAAAATTAGAACGCTGGGGCAATATTATTTTACGAAGACCTGAACCGCAAGCAATGTGGCCGATTGAAATGGATAAAAAATGGGATAATGTAAGTGGGACGTATTATCGTTTTAAAGATGGTGGTGGTCACTGGGAATTTCGGGATAAGCTTCCAGATTATTGGACGGTTAATTATAAAGATTTAAAATTCAAGGTAAGTCCAACTAATTTTAAGCATACTGGGTTATTTCCGGAGCAAGCCACTAATTGGGATTTTATGATGGATAAAATTCGTAATGCTAATCGTCCTATAAAGGTTTTAAATTTGTTTGCTTATACTGGAGCAGCAACAATGGCTTGCAGTAAGTCTGGAGCAGAAGTAGTTGTGCATGTCGATTCAGCAAAAGGGATGGTTCAATGGGCAAAAGAAAATATGCATTTGTGTGGTCTTGATGATAACTATATTCGTTTTATTGTCGACGATTGTTTGAAGTTTGTAGAACGAGAAATACGTCGAGGCAATAAATATGATGCAATTGTCATGGATCCTCCGAGTTATGGAAGAGGACCTAATGGAGAAGTTTGGAAACTTGAACACAATTTAGAGTACTTAGTTAAAAGATGTAGTGAACTTCTTAGTGATGAACCTTTATTTTTCTTAATTAATGCTTATACAACTGGTATTTCCAGTACAGTTTTATATAATATTTTAAAGTTAACTATTGGGGCAAAGTTTGGTGGTAAAATAGATAATGGAGAGGTAGGATTACCAATTAGTAAAAATGGACTAGTCTTACCATGTGGTATATATGGCAGATGGCAAAGTTAATGTAATATATGAAGATAATCATATAATTGTAGTTGAAAAGCCAAGAAATGTATTAGTTCAAGCGGATAATACTAAAGATTTAGATTTACTTGCAATAGTAAAGAAATATTTAAAAGAAAAATATAATAAACCAGGAAATGTTTATTTGGGACTTGTTCATCGATTGGATAGGCCGGTTGGGGGAATAATGATTCTAGCCAAAACGAGTAAAGCAGCTGGAAGGCTTTCAGATAGTATTCGGAGACATAATTTCCAAAAAACTTATTTAGCTGTGTTATGTGGTAAAATTACAGGTTCTGGGGTCTTGGAAGATTATTTAAAAAAAGATGAAAAGACCAATATAACAAGAGTATCACCTGATGGCAAGTATGCTAAATTAGAATATGAAGTATTAGCTTGTAATGATGAAAAGAGTTTAGTAAAAATTAACTTAGTAACTGGAAAGTCGCATCAAATAAGGGTGCAATTTGCTTCACGTAATTTGCCGTTATGGGGTGATCAAAAATATAATAAAAAAGCTGTAGTTGGTGAGCAAATTGCTTTATGGGCTTATAAAATTAAATTTGAACATCCAGTTAGTAAAGAAATTTTGGGATTTAAATTAAACCCTAAAAGCGAGTATCCTTGGAATATATTTAATTAAAAAAAGATGACTTTAATTTGGGTCATCTATTTTGTTATGTGAAATCTTCTTCTAAATCTAAGTAATATTCAGTAATTAATTTGCTTAGAATAAATGGATCATTTACTTTTTGAATATATGATTCATTATTTTCGTTTATTTCTTTTAAAACAATATAATCTTGAGTTGGAGTATCATCTTTTTCTAAACGTACTGCTAAGAAGTAATTTTCATTATCTATTTTATTATCTAGTAATAAAAGATATGATGTATTATTTTCTAAATCAATTATTTCATTAGGTTTCATAGATTATCTATTAACTCCTTCCTCTAAGGCATCTTCTACATAATTTAATTTGTTGTAAGCATTTTTAATAGATTCTTTTATTTTGCGAATTAATCGATCTTTTTCATCTTTATTTAAATTAGAATTCATTCTTATATCATTAATTAATTCATGAGCTTGATCTGCCATACCATCCGGAAAATTATAGGTGTTATTTTCTAAATTTTTTATTTCTTGAAGATACGATTTATATTCAGATGATTTATTTTTTAATGCGCTTCCAATACCTGTAAGTCCTAAACCAACGATGCCTGTTGTTAGTAATCCTTTGCTAATGGCTCCGACTTGACTTATTGCATTAGCAGCATTAGCTCCCATAGCTGTAGCAAATTTTGTTAATTCTGTTCCACCGAATGTCCAAATGCCTGTTTGAACATCATATAGTGCTTTAGTTCCCGTCATAGTTTCAATGGCTGAGGCTAGAGATGTATTAGCAGCATGTAAGGCTACTTGTTCGCTAGCTATTGCATCTCCCCATAAAGCACCATTGTTTATCATGGCAGCACTTAAATTTGCTACTTCTGTTGCTTGAAGCATAGACGTAATTGCTGGAATAAGTGCTTGAAGAGCAATTATTAAACTAGCCATTAGTAGCGAAACTCCAACAGCAATTAAAATTTGTTTTTTATGTTTTGAAATCCATTTGCAGGCTCTTCTAGCTACGACCTTAATTTTAGGTTCTTCAACAGGTGGTTCATCTAAATTAATGGTAAATGGACGAGTAGCTAGATAGTTTTCAGAGTGGTGGCTGTTTAGATTTTGACTTAATGAATAAATTGCATTTTCTTGTTTAGTATTATATTCGTTTTTACTAGGCAGCTCTATAACTGATGGAGCAGATTGAGCATCTTTGTTATTAATAGCAAGGGAGCTGTTAACCATATTTTCTGGTCTAGTATTGTATTCATTTTTGCTTGGCAATTCGATAATTGATGAAGCTGGTTGGCTAGAGAAATTATGCGTATTTTCTTCTGATTTTTGGGCATTCGATACTGAGGGTTCTGGATTGTTTTTTGTAACTCCTTTTTCAGGAACAATATTGAAAGAGAAGTAATTATTGCTTTTTTCTTCTAATTTGTTCTCATTTTCTAATGTACTTGGCAATTCAATAACTGATGGAGTTGGACTTTTTCCTTCAACTTGTTTTTTAGAATTGTTGTCTAATTTTATTTCTTCATTTTTAGTACTTGTTGGTAATTTTGAGGATACTTGCTTATTTAAAACTTTTTCTTTACCGATTAATGCAAAATATTTTTCATCTGGCATTTGTCCTAACTCTGTTTGAATTCTTAAGTCCATATAATCAAAATCTTTTTTCATGTTGGCAAAATTATTTTCTAGATAACTTTGCATAGCAATTAAAACTTTATATTCACGTGAATAATCTAACAAGATAGGCTTATTATTAATAATAGTTATTGGTTGATATTTATTAGCTTTTTGGCTTTCTTTTATAATAGTATTAATTCTATTATTAACATTGTTAAGTTCTTCTTTTATATTTTGGTTTATTTGTTTTTGTTTTTCTTTTTCGATTTCTTCACTATATAATTTAACACCAGTTAATTCAGCTAATTCTTGATATTCATATTTTGACTTTTGATTTTTATAATTATTGTTAACAATTTCTTGCATTCTAAGTAAGGCATTGTATCTTTCTAAGTCACTTTTTAAAACGCTATTGTGATCATTTGCTAGAGAAAATTGCCCGCGGGTAGAAGATTTAGCATATTCGACTATTTCTTCTAATTTAGCATTAATTTGTTTGCTTTCATAATTAATTTTAGCATTATTACTATTTGTTTCAATTTCTCTTTTTTCTTCTTTTAGAGATATGCCTGCTATTTTGGCTAAATCTTGAAATTCATGGTTTGTTTTTAAATCTTCTGAGTTGCTATTAATAATTTCTTGCATTCTTAGTAAGGCATTATATTTTTCCAAGTCACTTTTTAAAACAGTTTTATGATCATTTGCCAAAACTATTTGCCCCCATACTGTGGTTTTACTATTATTCTGTATTTCTTCTAATTTTGAACTAATTGAGTTTTTAATATTTTCTAAATTTGTATTCATATTTTCAACCCTTTCCCTGCCTATATTTTATCATGAATTAGTATTTTTTTAAACTTTTTTCTTTTGATTTGCTTGTTTTGTGTAAACTGTTTTTTTAAAACGAATAAATATTAATATGAAATATTATTGGAAAGTATTGTGTTCATTTGTAATAGTTTTTTTGTTAATGTATGGAATACCCGTTAAAGCCGATTTGCCCCTTGCTGGAAAAGTTATAATTATTGACCCTGGACATGGTGGTAAAGATCCAGGTACTACTTATAAAGATATTTATGAAAAAGATATTAACTTAAGTATTAGCTTGAATTTAAGAGAATATTTAAGTGAGTATGGAGCAACTGTAATTCTTACACGAGATAACGACAATGATTTAAGTTATGGAGAGACCAATCATCGTAAGAAAACTGACTTTGATAATAGAATAAAAATAATAAATGATGAATATACAGATATGTATTTGTCAATTCATCTAAATTACTTAGCTAATACTAAATATTATGGTGCGCAAGTGTTCTATAATAAGAATAATGAAAAATTAGCATCAAGTATTCAAGAATATCTAAATAATAATTTGGAAACAAATAGGGAAATTAAAGAGATACCAACATCTACATACATGTATAAGAAATTAGAAAAAAGAGGTGTATTAATAGAGTGTGGTTTTTTATCAAATGCAATGGAAAGAAGTAAATTAGTAACCAAAGAATATCAAAAAGAGGTGGCAAAAGTAATTGCAGAAGCTGTAGTTAATTATTATAAATGATATAAATTCACCTATTTATCACATTTTTTTTACATTAAAGACATTAAAAGTTAGTATATTTATTACGTCGTTTGTGATATAATGTTTAAAGTAAAGGCGGTTTAGTGTGTGAAGACAAAGACTTTTAAGACATTGGATGAACAAATTGACATTCTAGCTAATAAGGGTTTGGTTTTTGAAGATACTTTAAATGCTAAATCTATTTTACTAAGGGAAAATTATTTCTTTTTAAGTGGTTATCGGCATGTTTTTTTGAATCCCGATGGTAAGACTTTTATTGAAGGTACAAAATTTAGAGAATTGTATGCCATGTTTACTTTTGATAGACAACTTAGAAATATAATATTTAAAAATATTTTGATAGTTGAAAACAATTTAAAAAGTATTTTGGCATATGTAATGAGTAAGAATCATGGTTTTAAAGAAAATAATTATTTAAATCCTCATAATTTTGTCAGAGATTCTAAAAAAAACAAGCAAATAAATGATTTAATTAGAAAAATGAAAAGACAGATTAGTGTCAATGGAAAGCAACATGCTGCAACAGCTCATTATTTAATTAATTATGGGTATATTCCTTTGTGGGTTGTAGTTAAGGTTTTATCTTTTGGAATTGTTGGTGAGTTGTACACTATATTACAATATCAAGATCAAAAGGAAATTGCAGATGTATTTGGTGTTGATATATATAGTATGGTTGAGTATTTGCCAATTTTAGCTAATTATCGTAATTTATGTGCTCATGAAGATATTTGCTACAATAATAAGACACAGAAAGTTATTGAAGATAATAAATATCATAAGTTGCTATATATTCCTAAGATCAATGATGAATATATTTATGGAAAGAATGATTTATTTGCTTTGATAATTATTTTAAAATTTATGTTAAAAGAAGATGATTTTACTTTGTTTATGAATGAAATTAGTTATGAGTTAGACAGACTTTCTGGAAAGCTAGAGGTAATCAAAATTGATAAAGTTTTACATGCAATGGGATTACCGAATAATTATAAAGAGATAGTGAGGTTAGATTGATATGAATGATAATTTAAATAAGAAAGTTACTAAAAATATTGTTAATTATATTATTGTGTTTTTTGTAGGCTGTTTAGTTATGTATGCAGTAATTTATTTTTTTCCTACAACCGTGACTGAATCTGTTACAAAAGAAGTTAGAGATGTAACAATTAATGATACTGGTATAGCAGAAGCTGTTCAAAAAATATATGATGCTGTAGTAGTTGTATCAACATACAGAGATAATACATATACTGCATCTGGTACAGGTTTTGTTTATAAAAAAGAAGGGAATACTTATTATTTATTAACAAACTATCATGTTATTGAAGATGGTAATAATGTAACAGTAACATTTACTGATGGTAGTGTTGAAGAAACTGAAATTGTAGGTCATGATGAGTATGCTGATATCGCAGTTTTAGCTTTAGAAACTGATAAAGATTTAGTAGTAGCTGAACTTGGTAATAATGAAGAAAGTAGAGTTGGAGATACAGCGTTTGCAGTTGGAGCTCCACTTGATAGTGTTTATTCTTGGACAGTTACTAGAGGAATTATTTCTGGGAAAGATAGAATGGTAGAGGTTTCTTTGACAGATAGCACTAATACTAGTGATTATGTTATGAAAGTTTTACAAACAGATGCGGCGATAAATTCTGGTAATAGTGGTGGCCCACTTTGTAATGCTAATGGCGAAGTTATAGGAGTTACTTCCTTAAAACTTATTAGTAGTGGAGTTGAAGGTATGGGATTTGCAATTCCAATTGAAGATGCAGTTGAAAAAGCTGAACAAATTATTAGTGGTGAATCTTCAGCATATCCTTATATTGGTATTTCAATGTTAGATTTTTCAAATGCATATTATTCACAATACTATAGTTTAATTAGAAACTCTGGCTTGGACAGTGGAGTTATTGTTGTGTCTGTAGAGGACGGTTCTTCAGCAGATGATGCTGGAATTAAAGCAAACGATATAATTACTGCTATTGATGGAGAAGAAGTTACAAATATTGCGTATTTAAGATATTATTTATATCAACATGAAGTTGGAGATACAATAACAGTAACGATATTTAGAGATGGGGATACTCATGATCTGGAATTGACACTGGGTTCCGATGGACAAACTCTTTAGGGTTTGTTTTTTTTGAAAAACATTACTTGTAATAATATATTTAAATAGTTTATAATAATAGTGAAAGGAAGAATGAAATTTTTGATTTTTAAAAGAATTGGAGCATATGCCATAGATTATTTGTTTATATTTTTACTTCTTACTATGTTGAGTCAGATTAGATTTTTGAATCCTACATATGATTTATATATGGATAATTACGATAAATATTTAGATATTATGGATAATCTTAGTTCAGAAAATGTTTTAGATATTATAAATGATAGCGAATATCAAGAAGTTAACTATAATTTAAGTAAGTATAGTGTAAGTGTATCAATAACTTCAATTATTCTTTATTTAGCTTATTTTGTTGGCTTTCAAAAATGGAATAAGAACCAAACTTTAGGGAAAAAGTTATTTAATATTTTTGTAAAAAATAAAAAAGATGATGGTAATCCTTCATGGGGGCAAATGTTTTTAAGAACAATTATTCTTTATAATATTTTATTTGAAATATTTCTTATAATTTCTTTATATATTTTTAATGCTTCTGAATATATGGTAGTAAGTAATATTATTACAATTTTAGCTGCTATTGTGTTTTATGCTAATGTATTTTTTATCATATTTAGAAAAGACAATGCCGGTATTCATGATTTGATAGCTAAAACTAAAGTAAATTAAAAAGAAGAAAATTATTTAGCTTTATTTAATTTTCTTCTTTTTTTCTAGTGTTGGGGGATTAGCAAAATCATATGAGGTAACACTTGTTATTTTATATAAGTGTTTTAAGGTATAAAACATATCAGAATATGCTAAGAATGCTTCATTATATTTTTTTCCTTTATATAGGTGAGTTACAGGAATAATATAATTAGTTAATAATTCTTGGGCAATTAATTCTTTTTGAGGATCTTTTTCTAAAGCGTCTTTTAGTAGTCGTCCATACATATCATATTCAACTAAGAAGTTAAAATATTCTAGGTTTTGTTGAAGATAATTTTCGCGAAATTCAATTATAGTAATAAAATAATCAGCTGTATCAATACCAAGATTATTTCTTACAAACGTAGCAATATACCACCATGAAGAACTTCCTGGACGATAGCCATAGCGATTGTCTAAAGCTTTTAGGGCTTTTTCTATATCGCGGTCTTTTCTTCGCCGGTCTTCACTATATCTACTACAACTGTAATCAAATGGAAATCTTTTATAATAAGATGAGCCAAAGACTGTACCATTAGCATCACAGCCATAACCATCGCGATCAGCTCCCCGAAGATCATCAATTCGGTAATGAATGCAAGATGCACATTTTTTATAATAACTACTCAAAATAAATACCCCCTTACTTGTTTTTGTATTTTAACATATTTGTTTATTAGTGTCAATTTTGATATAATTAGATGGGTAGTAATATGGCAAGAAGAAAAAAAAGAAAATATTTAAATAAAATTTTAGTAATTATTTTTTTGAGTTTATGCTTTTATTTGGGATATTATTTTAAAGATGCTTTTTTAGAAACTAGTGAATCTCACGAAATAAAAAGCTATTCGTCGTTAGAAAATGTTCCCGAATATAGTGGAGAAGCATATATTTATTTAAATAATAATGTTCCTGAATTTAGTGATGATGAAAAAAATATTGAAAGCTTTGAATATTATAGTGATCTTGACTCTTTAGGTAGATGTGGTGTTGCTTTTGCAAATGTTAGTGTTGATACAATGCCTACAGATGAAAGAGAAAGTATTGGTGAGGTTAAACCAAGTGGGTGGCATACAGTAAAATATGATATTGTTAGTGGTAAATATTTGTATAATAGATGTCATTTGATAGGATATCAATTAACTGGAGAAAATGCTAATGAGAAAAATTTAATTACTTGTACAAGATATATGAATGCAACAACAATGTTAGAATTTGAAACAGAAGTAGCTAATTATATTGAAGAAACTAAAAATCATGTTTTGTACCGAGTTACTCCTTATTTTGAAGGTGATAACTTAGTAGCAACTGGAGTACAAATGGAAGCATATTCGGTAGAAGATGATGGACAGTTACAGTTTAATGTATTTGTTTATAATGTTCAACCAGGCGTAGTTATTGATTATTTATCTGGAAAAAGTCATTTAGAGTAGAGGTTTTACTGATGAAATTAGAATATTTAAAATGTATAAGTGAAAATATAGATTTAGATGAATATATTGAATTTGGAGAATATGTAAAGGCAAATATGCATAATCCTGACTGGCTAGGAGATTTTTCACGGGAAGATTTAATTAATATGTTAAATCAGGGAGCTAAAATATGGATTTATTATAATGATACTGATTTAGTGTGTTCAATGATGTTTATTCCTAGTAGTAGAGAATCTTTAGAGAGTTTTGACTTAAATTCTTTGAATTATTTAGATGTTGCAGATTATGGGCCAATATTTGTAAATCCAAAATATGTTGGTAATGGTTTACAGTATCAAATGTTAGAAATATTGGATAGTTATGCTAATAATAAAGGATATAAATGTGCTTTAGTAACAATTCATCCCGAAAATACTTATTCTATTAATAACTTTTTAAAAGATGAATTTGAATATCAAAACACCAAAAATTTTAAAAGGGGAGTAAGAAATATTTATATGAAAAAACTATAATTATTTCAAAAAGTTTTCTAGATTAAAATTATAGCAATTAATTATTTGATTATTAAGTAGTATATATAAATTATTTTTCATTATTTTGTAGTTTATATTGTTTGTAGGGATACTGAATAGTAAATAAAACTCTGGTAATGGTTGTGTTCCACTGCCCCAGATGGGATTTCCTTTATTGATGTCATAAAATACTAATAAATTTTTTTCAGTTAATATGAAATTAGTTAAATAATAACTATTATTAAACTTGATATTTATATTAGTGGCTTCTTTGATTATCGTTTCATTATTTGTTTTGAAATTATAATTATACATATTTTACACCTAATACTATTGTACTATATGTATAAAAAAATAAAAAGATTTTCCTAAATTGTAATGGAAAATCTTTGCTTTTTTCTTGGCAGGGGCGGAGAGAATCGAACTCCCATCAAAAGTTTTGGAGACTCCTATGCTACCATTATACCACGCCCCTAAATGAGCTGACATAAAGATTATAACATAATAAATTTGGTATTTCTAGTTTTTCTTTAACTATTTTAATTTTAATAACATAAAATATTACTGGGTGGTTTTAATGATTATAAGTTATACATCTAATGAATTAGAACTTTTGGCAAGAATTATGCGAGCTGAGGCACTTG
>CALVVI010000002.1 GCA_944363815.1 uncultured Bacilli bacterium
CGCAAGACTAAAAAATAAAAAAACTAGGATTTATGGGGCCTAGTGCAGGATTTTTTACTACAAGTGTCAAAGATGGGGCTCTGTTTTTATTTCCATTATGATCTACTAATTCTTTAATTGTTTCATATTTTAATTGTTCATTCATTCTTAATTCAACCTTTCTCATATTCATCACCAAGTGATGTATTCTACATTATTTTTGAGACATAATCAAATACTAACACTTAAGACATTATCACATACTAATCATAGCGAAATACAAAAATACTTAAAAATGATTGACTTGTTATCTTTTCTTGGTGTATAATAACTACATATCGAGAAAAGGGGACTGGCCTTTGGAACACTATTTTACAAACAATTCGGATTTAAAAAGTGAAATACGCGAACTACCATACACAATTGCTAACACGGAATTTAAATTTTTGAGCGATAATGGTGTATTTGCTAAAAATAAAATTGACTATGCATCGTCATTTTTAGTAACTTCATTTTTAAATAATCACCCTGAACTTATGGGTTCCAAGGTTTTAGATGTTGGCTGTGGTTATGGCTTTATAGGTCTAGTGATTGGTAAAATAACTAAAGCTGATGTCGATTTAATAGATGTTAACAAAAGAGCGCTACATTTATGTGAGCGTAATATAAAGATAAATAAAGTAGATAATTGCAATGCCTATTTGAGTGATTGCTATGAGTTAGTTAAAAATAAGTATGATTATATAATAACCAATCCGCCGATAAGGGCCGGAAAAGAAGTTGTAAACAAAATATTGCTAGAGGCTAAAGAGCATTTGAAGAATAATGGCGAATTATGGTGTATTGTTCACAAAGATCAAGGCGCTAAATCGACAAAAAAAACACTAGAAGAGTGTTATAATGTTGAAATAGTAGGAAAAAGCAAAGGTTTTTACTGCTTTAAAGCAAAAATTTGTTGACAAAATTCTAATTAGGATATAGAATTTTAAATTGGTGGCATATTTATTTTTTTAAATAGAAATAGTCTTAAAAAATTGTGTATGGGGTGATATCGTGGCTTATAAAGTAAAAAAATTTGGTGACTATCGTGAAAGAAGAAGTTTTTCGAAAACGAAAAACGTTTTAGAGTTGAATGATTTACTCGAAATTCAAAAGAAGAGCTATCAACAATTTTTGGATGAAGGAATCAAAGAAATATTTGATGATTTATTTCCAGTAGAAAGTTTTACTGGTAATATTTCTTTGGAATTTGGGGATTATTATTTTGATGAACCAAGATATTCTATCAAAGAAGCTAAAGAAAGAATGGTTAACTATGCTGCACCATTGAAGGTCGAAGCGCGTTTGTTCGTGCATGAAACTGGTGAAGTAAAAGAACAAACCATCTTCTTAGGTGACATGCCATTAATGACTGAAGCAGGAACATTTATCATTAATGGGGCCGAAAGAGTAATTGTTTCCCAACTTGTAAGAAGTCCAAGTGTTTATTTCAAAAAAGAAATTGATAAAAATGGACGTCATATTATAAGTGGAGAATTAATACCTAATAAAGGTACTTGGTTAGAATATGAAACAGATGCTCGTGATGTTTTATATGTTCGTATTGATAGAACTAGGAAAGTAACAGTAACAACACTTTTACGTGCTTTAGGTTTATCTAGTGATGAAGATATCATTAGTGTTTTTGGTGATAATCAATATATTCAAAATACTTTAGAAAAAGATAATACTAATAATACTGATGAAGCATTAATTGAAATTTATGAAAAATTAAGACCTGGAGAACCTGCAACTCTAGATTCTTCAAAGAACCAACTTATCACAAGATTCTTTGATCGTTTCCGTTATGATTTAGCTAAAGTTGGACGTTATAAATTTAATAAGAAATTAAACGTTTTAGATAGATTATTAGGTCTTACTTTAGCAGAACCTATAATCGATGGTGATAAAGTTATCGCTGAAAGCGGGACTGTTATTACTAAAGAAATATTAGAACAACTTCGTCCATTATTTGCTAATGGTTTAAATATTAAAGAAATAGAGATTAATAATGAATTAGATGATTACAATAAAGTTCAAACTGTTAAAGTGGTAGATCCTACTGATGCTAAGAAAACTATTACTATAATAGGTACTGATGGTTCTGTAGATGTTCGTCGTCTTACAATACCTGATGTTTATGCATCCCTAAATTATTATATCGGCTTACATTTTGGCATTGGTTCTGATGATGAAATCGATAACTTAGGAAATCGTCGTGTTCGTCAAGTTGGAGAATTAATTCAAAATCAATTTAGAATTGGTATGGCGAGAATGGAAAGAGTTATTCGGGAAAGAATGACTACTCAAGATATTGAAACAGTTACCCCAAAGACTTTAATTAATATTCGTCCAGTAACTGCTGCTTTAAAAGAATTCTTTGGTTCTTCCCAACTTTCTAAGTTCATGGATCAAATCAATCCAATCGCCGAACTTACAGATAAAAGACGTTTATCAAGTCTAGGACCTGGAGGATTATCTCGTGACCGTGCTGGTATGGATGTTCGTGACGTTAACGCTTCCCACTATGGTCGTATCTGTCCAATTGAATCTCCAGAAGGACAAAACATTGGGCTTATTACATCACTTGCTGGTTATGCTAAAGTTAATGAATATGGTTTCATTATGACTCCATACCGTAAGGTGGATAGTGGTGTTGTAACTGATGAAATCGTTTACATGACTGCTGATGAAGAAAAAGATTATTATATTTCGCAAGCAACTATTAAGTTAACTGATAAAAATGAAATTGCTGATGATGAAGTTATTGCTCGTTTGAATGGTGATACAGTTTATGTTGATAAGATGCACGTTAATTTCGTTGACGTTGCGCCAAGTCAAGTTGTAGCCATTACTACAAGTTGTATTCCATTCCTAGAATTCGACGATGCTAACCGTACCCTAATGGGTGCAAACATGCAACGTCAAGCAGTACCTTTACTTGAAACTGAAGCACCAATCGTTGGTACTGGTGTTGAATATATTGCTGCAAGAGACTCTGGTTCAACAATCGTATGTAAGGCTGATGGTGTAGTAGATTACGCTGATGGCTTAAAGATTGTAGTTAATGTTGCAAAGGGCAAAGATACATATTACTTAGCAAACTTTGAAAGAAGTAATGCCTCATCTTGTATTAATCACCGTCCTCTTGTTAAGAAGGGTGATAAAGTCCATCGTGGTCAAGTTATAGCTGATGGTCCATCAACAGATCAAGGTGAACTTGCTTTAGGTAAGAATATGACTGTTGCTTTCATGACATTTAATGGTTATAACTACGAAGATGCTGTTATATTAAATGAAAGATTAGTTAAAGATGATGTTTATACATCACTTCATATTTCGCATTATGATATCGATTGCCGTGATACTAAATTAGGACCTGAAGAAATTACTAGAGATATTCCAAATGTTGGGGAAGATGCTCGTAAGAATTTGGATGCTGATGGTATTGTTAGAATTGGTACTGAAGTAAAAGAAGGCGATATCCTAGTTGGTAAAGTTACACCAAAAGGTGTTCAAGAATTAACTAGCGAAGAAAAATTATTACATGCAATATTTGGTGAAAAGACTCGTGAAGTAAGAGATACATCACTTCGTGTTGAACATGGTGCTGGTGGTATCGTTCATGATGTTAAAGTTTATACTAAAGAAAACTCTGATGAACTACCTGCTGGTGTATCAAAAGTAATAAGAGTATATATTATTCAAAAACGTAAGATTCAAGTTGGTGACAAGATGTCTGGTCGTCACGGAAATAAAGGGGTTATCTCACTTATCTTACCAGAAGAAGATATGCCTTACTTACCAGATGGTCGTCCAGTTGATATCATGTTAAACCCTCTAGGTGTTCCATCTCGTATGAACATCGGTCAAATCCTAGAAGTGCATTTAGGTATGGCTGGTAAGAAATTAGGAACACATTATGCAACTCCAGTATTCGATGGAGCAACTTGGGCAGATATCATGGAAGAAATGAAAGAAGCTGGAATGGCTGAAGATGGTAAAGTTGAACTTCGTGATGGACGTACTGGTGAGGCATTCGATCATCGTATCAATGTTGGGGTAATGTACATGGTAAAACTACATCACATGGTTGATGATAAATTACATGCTCGTGCTACAGGGCCTTACTCACTTGTTACACAACAACCACTTGGTGGTAAAGCTCAATTTGGTGGTCAAAGATTCGGAGAAATGGAAGTTTGGGCACTATATGCTTATGGTGCGTCACACGTCCTACAAGAAATATTGACTGTTAAAGCCGATGATATCACAGGACGTGTTAAGGTTTATGAATCTTTAGTTAAAGGTAAAGTAATTGATCAGGCCGGAGTACCTGAAAGCTTCAGAGTTCTAGTTAAAGAATTCCAAGCTCTAGGCTTAGATGTTCAAGTAGTAAATGAAAATGATGAAGTTGTTGAATTTAAAGATATTGAAGAAGATGAAGATGATAATGACGCCTTTAGAATTGAAGAAATAGATGTTACAACTAACGATTTAAATCCTGAAGAACCAGAGATAACTGATGAATATATCTTAGATGAAGATGAAGATGATAATTTAGATGATTTAGAATTTCCGGGTATCGAAGAAGATGAAGACGATACCATGGATGAAGGAAAGTAGGTGGGTTAAATGATAGATGTAAGTAAATTTAAAGGAATAAAAGTAAGTATTGCTTCCCCTGAAAAGATTCGTTCTTGGTCATACGGTGAAGTTAAGAAACCTGAAACTATCAACTATCGGACCCTAAAGCCTGAAAGAGATGGTTTATTCTGCGAAAAGATATTCGGACCAACAAAAGACTTCGAATGTAGTTGTGGAAAATACAAGAGATTAAGATATAAAAATATTATTTGTGACCGTTGTGGTGTTGAAGTTACACGTTCCAAAGTAAGACGTGAAAGAATGGGGCACATTGAACTTGCTGCTCCTTGCTCTCACATTTGGTTCTTTAAAGGTGTTCCATCTAAAATGGGCCTTGTTCTAGATATGTCTCCAAGAGATCTAGAAGAAGTATTATACTTTGTTTCATACGTTGTAATTGATCCAGGTAAAGCTCCACTTGAAGTAAAACAAACACTTTCTGATAAAGAATATCGTGCTTATTATGAAAAATACGGTAATACCTTCACAGTAGGTATGGGTGCTGAAGCTATTAAAGAACTACTTAAACGAGTAGACTTAGATAAAGAAATTGAAGATTTAAGAGCAGAACTTGAAAATACTACTGGCCAAAAGAGAATTCGTTTAGTAAAACGTCTTGATTGTTTAGTAGCATTCCAAGAAAGTGGCAATAAACCTGAATGGATGGTTCTAGATGTACTACCTGTAATACCTCCAGAACTTCGTCCGATGATCCAACTTGATGGTGGAAGATTTGCAACAAGTGATTTAAATGATTTATACAGAAGAATTATAAATAGAAATAATCGTTTAAAGAAGTTGCTAGAACTTGGAGCACCAACAATTATTGTTCAAAATGAAAAACGTATGCTTCAAGAAGCGGTTGACTCGCTATTTGATAATGGACGTCGTGGTAGAAGTATTACTGCTGCAAGTAATCGTCCACTTAAGAGTTTATCTAGCATGCTTAAAGGTAAACAAGGTCGTTTCCGTCAAAACTTGTTAGGTAAAAGAGTTGATTATTCAGGTCGTTCTGTTATCGTTGTTGGACCAAATCTTAAGATGTATCAATGTGGTCTACCTAAAGAAATGGCTATCGAGTTATTTAAACCACATGTAATTAATGGTATTGTTGAACGCGGTCTTGCTCATAACATTAAAGGCGCTAAGAAATTAATTGATGCTCGTGATGAAGCAGTATGGGATATTGTAGAAGATGTAATTACAGAGTATCCTGTTCTTTTAAACCGTGCTCCAACTCTACATAGACTTGGTATTCAAGCATTTGAACCAGTTTTAGTTGGTGGTAAAGCAATTCGTCTTCACCCATTAGTATGTACAGCATTTAACGCTGACTTCGATGGTGACCAAATGGCTGTTCACGTACCACTTTCTGAAGAAGCAAAAGCTGAAGCTAGAATACTTATGCTTGGTGCTAATAACATATTGAACCCTAAAGATGGAAAACCAATCGTTACACCTAGCCAAGACATGGTTTTAGGTAACTGTTATCTAACAATCGAATATGCCGGACTTCCAAATGAAGGACACGTATATAAAGATCCTAATGAAGCATTGATGGCTTATGAAAGAAGAGAAATTACTCTTCATACTCGTATAGCTATTCCTGTTAATTCATTTAAATATAAATTGTTTACTGAAGAACAAAGAGATAAATATTTAGTTACAACAGTTGGTAAAATTAAGTTTAATGAAATATTACCTGATACTTATCCATATGTTAATGAAGGTACTAAAGAAAACATTGAAGGAGTAACTCCAGATAAATATTTCTTACCAATGGGAGCGAATATTCCAGAAGAAATATCTAAAATGCCATTGGTACAACCATTCATTAAAAAAACTCTAGGACAATTAATTGCTCAAGTGTTCAAAAGATATAAGACTACTGAAACATCAATTATGCTTGACAAATTAAAAGATTTAGGTTTCAAATATTCAACCGTTGCAGGTGTAACAGTATCAATCGCTGATGTTGTAAGAAGTGATGACAAAGAACAAATTATTGAAAGAGCTAAGGCTAAAGTTGATAAGATTAATAAACAATATCAAAGAGGGCTTATAACTGAAACTGAAAGATATGAAAACGTTATTGCCTCATGGAATAACGCAACCGATGAAATTAAAGACGAACTAGCTGAAATAAGTAAGAATAATTACGATAACCCAATATTTATGATGATGAATAGTGGTGCTCGTGGATCTATTTCGAACTTTACTCAACTTGCTGGAATGCGTGGACTTATGGCTCGTCCTGATGGTTCTACCGTAGAAATTCCAATCACTTCATCATTTATCGAAGGATTATCCGTTTCTGAATTCTTCTTATCAACTCATGGTTCTCGTAAAGGTTCAGCAGATACAGCTCTACGTACTGCTGACTCAGGATACTTAACTCGTCGTTTAGTTGATGTTGCTCAAGATATCATTGTTAAAGATTACGACTGTGGTTCTGTTCAAGGTTTAGTTGTTTATGACTTAGTAAATGACAAAGATGGAACTATTATCGAACCACTTGCTGAACGTATTTTAGGACGTTTTGCATCTAAGAAAATTGTCAATCCAGAAACTAAAGAAGTTATTGTTGAAGCTGGAGAAATGATTACCGAAAATGCCGTTGCTAAAATTACCAAAGCAGGTATTAAAAAGATCGAAATTAGAAGTGTTCTTACATGTAAATCAAATAATGGTGTATGTCAAAAATGTTACGGACGCAACCTTGCAACTGGTAACCTAGTTGAAAAGGGTGAAGCAGTTGGTATCATGGCTGCGCAATCAATTGGTGAACCTGGTACTCAGTTAACCATGCGTACATTCCACTCTGGAGGGGTAGCCCATGGTGGAGATGCCGATATTACTCAAGGGCTTCCAAGAGTTGAAGAATTATTTGAAGCGCGTATGCCAAAAGGTAAAGCAACTATTGCAGAAATCAGTGGTAAAGTCATAGGTATTGAAGAACAAAATGGAAAACACCTAATTACTATTGAAAATGAAGCTGGTGTAAGAGAACACGTAACAAATTACAACATGAAGGTTCGTGTTAGTGTTGGAGACACTGTTGAAGCTGGTGACAAACTTACTGAAGGTGTTATTTCACCAAAAGAATTACTTGCTGTAACAGATCCACTTACTGCTCAAGAATACATTTTAAAAGAAGTTCAAAAAGTTTATAAATTACAAGGTGTTGATATTTCTGATAAGCACATCGAAATTATCGTTAAGAGAATGATTAATAAAGTACGTATTACAGATAGTGGTGATACTGACTTTGTCGAAGGTTTAACTGTTTCTCTAAGAGAATTCACTGAAGGAAATAAACCAGTAATTATGGCTGGTAAAGTTCCTGCTAAAGGAAATCCAATTATGCTTGGTATTACTAAGTCATCTTTGGAAACTGATTCCTTCTTATCTGCAGCCTCATTCCAAGAAACAACTCGTGTTTTAACTGATGCAGCAATTCATGGTAAAGTAGATAACTTACAAGGATTAAAAGAAAATGTCATTATTGGTAAACTAATTCCAGCAGGAACTGGTTATAAACAATATAGTGATATTTCAATTGAACTTGAAAAGGATATCCTAGATGATGATGCTAGTGAAGTTCTAGAAGAAAAATTAATGGATGATGCAGATATATCTATAGATAATTTAAATCTTTCTGAATAAGTAAGAGTGCTTTATTAGGCACTCTTTTCTTAGCTAATTTTAATACTATAAGTGGGAATTGCCCACTAACTACTAGACAGGGGGAAAATATATGGAATTACAAAAATATTTTAATTTAGAAGAATATGTTGATAAAATAGAATTAACGGATCAAGTTTTAGCCCATTTGCAAAGTACATCTAAAAGTTTTGATGAATATTTTAAAATACTATCGCAATATGGAAAATATGCAATATATTTTTGGATTGATTCTCTATATAAAGAATTAATAGCATCTTCCGAAATAGAAGGAGATCTAATATCTTTAGAACGTTTTAATAATGATTTGTATATTTCTCGTTTTGCTATTAGTCACAGTCGGATTTATGACTTACACAAAATATTTATTCCCGATGCTCCAGATGCGTATCGTGATTCAGAAGTTAAAATATCTGGCAAAGAAAATGGCAAAGAAGTGATTTATTGGTGGGGTCCAGAAGCAGAATCGATAATGCCCTTTATGAAAGATTTCGTTAAATTTTATCAAACTAGCAATATTGAATTAAAATATTCTAATCCTTTTATCAAGTCATTTTTAGTTCATTTGTTATTTGTTCGTATTCATCCTTTTAAAGATGGCAATGGTCGTACAGCTAGATTACTTCAAAATATTAAATTTGCTCAACTTATTAATAGCATTTATGGCACCCGTTTAAAAATATCTCCTTTAAATATCTCTCAAAACATTTTAATAAATAAACCAACATATGCTGATAGGTTAAATGCAGTCCAATTTAATTTAAACGCTGATGATAATAAAGCCATAAACAGATTTATTGATTATTTATTAAATATGGTTGATGAACAATTATTTTATGCGAAAAATAAATTACTCAAATATGCCGAAACTCTTGATAAATGGAGTAATATGTATCCTGATGAAGAATTAGATAAAGAAGCAGAAATTATGCGCCTTAAGAGGATTTTTCACAGATGACAATAGAAAAAGTTTACGATTTTACTAACGAAAATTTAATAGATTTATCTAAAATCTATCATTTTGCTGATACCAACATATTGACAGTCTTAGGTAGTGGAGATCAATATTTTTCTGCGCTACTTGCGGGAGCTAAAAACATTGAAGTGTTCGATATAAATTATTTAACCCTTTATTATTTCATCTTGAAGTTTACTGCTATTAAAATTTTGTTATATGAAGAATTTATTCAAATGTTTGTAGTTGATAATTTAGATAATTTAAGTATTTATGCTAAATTACGAAATTTTTTGCCATTAAAGGTTAGTGATTTTTTTGATAACTTAATTCGCTTACAAAGAAAATTTTCATCAATTAAAATACACAATACTATATTTGCTAACACTAAATCCAAAATTATTTCTTATTTAGAAAAAAGCGAGTATTATCATTTGCAAAGTATTTTAAATAGAACATCGCTACCTAAATTTTACAATTGTAATTTGCTAGAATTACCCAATTTTACAACTAAAAAATATGATATAGCCTTATTATCAAATATATATCATTATTTAGCTATTAACCCTAAAGAATATAAGGAATTCCTTAGCAAATTAAATTGTTCTGATATACTAGCATTATATACTTGGATTTTATCTGAAGAAGAACAAGCAGAATTTACAAAAAATGGATTTGATATATATCAAATTCCTGGAGTTTTAAAAAATAATGATTACGTTGTTAGTTTAAGTCGGAAAAGAGTTTAAAAAATTTTACATAATATATAATTAAATAGGTGATAAAAATGTATGAAAATAAAAAAATTTTAATTTTGGGGGCCGCTAAAAGTGGAATAGCAGTAGCAAAACTATTAGTGGGTAAAAATAATGAAATTATATTAAGTGATTTAAAAGAATTA
Source organism: uncultured Bacilli bacterium (assembly GCA_944363815.1). GTDB lineage: Bacteria > Bacillota_I > Bacilli_A > RF39 > UBA660 > Onthocola_B. The sequence continues at coordinate 10,206 of CALVVI010000002.1, forward strand.
CCCTCATCTACAGCTCAAGAGTTAGAAGATATGGGAATAAAAATTATGATAACTTTTAATCAATGTGATTTAATCGATTCTAGTTATGATTTAGTTATAAAAAATCCTGCCATAATGATGACTAGTGAAATTACCAAAAAGTTAAATAAATTACATATTAGGACTGAAAATGAAATGGAAGTAGCATACCATTTTTTACCAGAAAATGTAACAATTATTGGTGTTACAGGTTCAAATGGTAAGACAACAACAACTACCATAATTTATGAACTTTTAAAACGGCTTAATATAAATGTAATTTTGGGAGGTAATATTGGTTATCCATTAAGTGAAGTTTTAAAAGGGGTTCAGAAAGAAAGTGTATTACTTTTAGAAATTAGTGATCATCAATTATGTGATATTCATGATTTTAAAACAAATATTAGTGTTATTACCAATCTTTGCCCAACTCACTTAGATTACCACGGCTCTTATGAAAACTACAAAAAAGCTAAAAAGAAAATATTTAATTTACATACTTCAAATGATTTAGCAATACTTAATCATGCTAATGAAGATTGCCTAGAATTAAGTAAAGATATTTTATCAAAAAAAGTTTATTTTAATAATTTTGAAAATTACTATGACAACAATTATATTTATTTACATGGCGAAAAATATTTAAATATTAATAATATTTGTTTACAAGGCGAACATAATTATGAAAATATTTTAGCGGCATTACTAGTAGTTGAACAGTTTGGTTTGGATAAAGATATTGTAGTTGACTTTTTAAAGACATTCAGTGGTGTTGAGCATCGTTTGGAATATGTTGCTAATAAAAATGGAATAGAATACTATAATGATTCAAAATCAACGAATCCTACTGCTACAATTACTGCTTTAAAAACATTTACAAAACCAATTCATCTAATTTTAGGAGGCCTAGATCGTAACCAGGATTTCAATGAATTAAATGATTATATAAATTATGTTAAAAAAATATATGCAATCGGGGAGGTTACAGATAAAGTTGCCAATTATGCTAGCAATTTAAATATCCCTTGTGAAAGATGTTATAATCTAGTAACAGCTATGGAAAAAATTCACCAAAATGTGCAAAAAGGTGATGTAGTTTTACTTTCACCAGGTAGTTCTTCTCAAGATCAATATGTTAAATTTGAAGATCGTGGTGACGAATTTAAAAATATAGTTGAAAAATTTTAAATAAAAGGGTATAATTTAAATATATTGATAATAAGGGGCTGATATTATGAATGAACAAAATCCAAATAATCAAGTAAATCAATCAAATACTAATCAACAAGATGGAGGTATTAATTCAAGTGTTTTAGGTAGTGTTGTTGGTCCGACTCCAAGCACTTCAACTCCGCAGGTGGCTCAACAAAATCCAACACCTGCTGAACAACCTGCTACTACTTTAAATCAAACACCGGTTGTTGGAGAACAAGTAGCCAATACCAATCCTGAAGTAAGCAATGCTCAAAATATACAGGCAGAAACTTTAACATCTCCAGTAAATACCAATCCTGCTGAAGGTACTGTAGCAGATACGCAAACAGAAGCATTAAATCCTGAACCACTTGCATCTTCGCCATCCCCAATAGCACAACCAATTCCAGGCACTTCAGGAACGCCATATCAAGCAAATAGTTTAACTGGAGATACGGTGGGAGTTGGTACTCCTAATGTGGGTCAAGAAAATTTAAATTCTAATGCTTTTGTAGAACCAACTAAGGTAGAAAATATTGGTATAACACCTCCAGCTAACAATCCAATTAATAATCAAACTAAAAAGAAAAAACCAATGAACAAAGTATTATTTGTAATTATAATAATTGTATTAATGGCAGCTGTTGCTTTTGGAGTATACTACTTTTTAAATATTAGCAATAAAGTAACCGTTAATACTAAAGATGTTCAAATAGGAATTGGTGAAACACTTTCTGATAACATAAATGACTATGCAACAATTACTGGTTCTAAAGCTGGCACTTGTACTTTAAATAATCGCAATGTTAATACTACCGTTGCTGGCGAATATGAATTTACTATCACTTGTGGAGAAGAATCCTATACTGGCAAGATTACTGTTGCTGATTTAGAAGCTCCATCTGTAAGCTTAAATACAGTTTACAAAGTGGTTAATGAATCAGTTACAGTTGATGAATTCATTGATGAATGTAGTGATATGTCTAATTGTACATCTAATTTTGTTGATGAAAATGCTGTAAACACTAATTTAGCTACAGCTGGTGGGCCTTATGATGTTGCAATAAATGTTGCTGATGAAGCTGGAAATTCTAAAGAAGTTACTGGAAAGTTATATGTTACACCATATAGTATCAAAGTATTTAGAAGTTGTGAATCTCCAAGCTCTAATGTAGATAATTATCAAGCAACTAAAACAACAACAGATTATTTGCCAATAGGTAATGATACTACAAATGGTCTCGTTTACTTAGGGGTATCTCAAAGAATATATACATATACATTTACTGACGCTGGTTCTTATGAAAGTGTAGTTGCAGATCATCCTGATACATTAACTTTTGATGGCATAACAGGTACTGCTTCATATAATGATGATGATTTAACTTTCCAAATAACAACTGATTTAAGTTTAGAAACTTTAAACAGTGAAGCTGGTGGAACATTCCCAACTACTTATGAAGAATTAAGTGTATATTATAATAATTTACAATATACATGTAATAATACATTAAATAATGCTGAATAAAAGATGTAATCCAAACATCTTTTTTCTTTGATAAAAATGTTTAAAAAAGCTTTAGAATGGTTTATAATAATAGTATCAAGAATTATAGGTGATAAACATATGAAATTAAAAAAAATATTAATGTATTTAATCGTAGCTCTATTAGTTATTGGGGTTGGTATAGCTTTTGTGGTAATTTTTAATTTTGATAATCCCCAAGAAGAGGTGGTACCAGAAATAACTGAAGATGAGGTTTTCAAGCTTTACAATAGTATACCTGAAAATCCTATGGGATATGGTGCCACATACCCGGCATATTATACTCAGTATAATAATTTATCTAATACAGTTGTTTTAAGTGCAATTTATGAGTACATACTAGATTATGATGCTTCCAAGTTAACATCAATAACAACTGCTGATTTACCTCCTAGTATAATTAATAATACTAATTATGGAAAAATAACTCCGCTATATAAAGTTTCAACTTCTACATTTGAAGAATTCTTTCCTAAATTGTTTGGCAAAGACAAACTTGATAAAATGAACATAGAAGATTTCCGTTATGATTATCAAACTCTTGCAGAAATTGTTGATGGATATTATTATATTTTTATGGCGGATCCTCTAGAAACAAATACAAATGATATCGTATTTCATGATATGACAAAATATTTAGTTACTGAAAATAATAAAACTATTGAAATATATGATTATTATTTAAAATGTGATTTAAATACCAATAATTGTTATAATGATGAAAGAAAAACGAAATTAAATTCCCAAGTTAAATATAGTCCGAACTTTAATATTAATAATTATATTGATAATTTAGTAATTTATAAGCATACTTTTAATTATGAAGACGGATATTATTATTGGTGCTCATCAAGCCAAGATAATTGATTCAGCGGTGTAATATGAACATTTATGAAATTGCTTTAAAAATACTAAGTCATGTTGTGGCTAGTGAATCGTATCAAAATTCATCTTTTTTTAATCAAACATATAGTTTTTTAACTACCGATAATTCACCATTTGAAGTATTTTTAAAAAAATATGACAACAAATCTAGAACTAATTTAAAAAAAATAATGATGTTAATTATATTTGGTGATGCTTATAAAATGCTATTGCGCAATAAATATTGCAATATTGATACTGATTTAGCTGAAGAACTCTTAGACCAAGTAGAAAGATTATCTGCTCCGGAGATAATTAAAGTGTTTTTTAGTGAAGATTCTCAGTTTGTAAGAGAAATTTTTAGTAATTATTTTGATTATTCAGAGAGAAATTATATTTTTAGAAATTCTTGTTGGGAGCTAATCCAAAAAAAAGGTAGAGCAAGTATGCTTTTTAAAATAAATCCCTTTGAAATTTATAATTTTGAAAACTTGATTACTACTGAGGGATTTATTCATAGCGAAAAAGTGATTCAAATATTTATTGATTTATATGATAGAACATCAATTATTGTTGATGAATCGTTTGCTGATGACTTTTCCGAAAATATAGATAATTACCTAACTTCTAATACTTTTAAGTCTCTAGCTGAAGAGTTCTTTGCTGGTGATATAACCCAAATAAGCAATTTCTATGCAACAATTTTAAGCAATGTCTATGAAAATTTAACGATTAATATAAAGTTTTATAAACATTATCAAAAAGTTTTAGATATATTTGAAAACAATCATGGCTTAGATGTAATTTCTATATTTTTAAATAATAAGCAATTTGCTGAAAGAATTATAGAGTTATTTTTAATGTTTAACGAAGACATTGATAAAGAAGACCTTTTTAATCGTCGCTTTAAATTTTTGCAAAGCAAAAATTCTAACATTTTAGAAGAGTTAAACCCCTATTATGATGAGGAACAGCAAATTTTAAAAAGATATCAACAAAAAATTAAGGAATAAATAAAATCCTTAATTTTTTAATACGGCGTGGACAACATAACGATTATTTTCATCAGCGCATGTAGATAATGTTATTATCTTATCATTTCCAGATAGTTCAATTCCAAAGTCATAAATACTACGATCTTTTAACATTGTATAAAAATTTAACTTATCAGTATCATCAGCAAATAAAACTCGCATATAATCAGTTGTTACAGAAATTTTATAAATTGAAAATATTTGATAATTCAAGTCCTCATATAATGTTCTAAATGATATTATTTGATTTTCTGGATTAGTATACCAACTATATCTTAATGTATTTTGTAAAGTTCCAAACATAACTCCACTATGATAACGATTGTGCGCATATATTATAATATTGTCACTTAAATATTCTGTATTATTTCGATAATCCATAAATACCCAGCCACTATTATCTTCTTCTAAATAATAGTTGTGTTTTAAATAATATTCATTATCTACCCCTTGAACAACTGGATAATCTATATTAGTATTATTTACTTTTAACCATCCAATTGTTTCAGGATTTTCTTGAATTAAACTTACAATATCAGCGTTGACATATAACTTATCATCTTCCTCTTTATCTTCGTTTAACTCCGTCATTATTTTTTCTGAATCATTTATTTGAATAACTTGGGTAATTTTTTCTTGAATATCATTTACATTTTTCATTGCTGTATAATTATCATAAAATACAAATCCAAATGTAAATATTACAATAAATAAAATCAAGTAACTACAAGTTTTTAATATATTAATATTTGCTTGTTTAAAAATGTTGTTGCGTAAGTATTCGTTGCTATAAGCTAGTTTAAATATAATTTTGTATTTTTTACTTTTTCGTTTGTTAAATTTTTTTAAATATTCTATAGTTTCTGGATTATTTATATTTTCGTGGATAACAATCTTAATGTTCTTTTTATTATTTTTTTTCAATGTAGTAATTAAAAATTCCAAATCATTTTTATTTATAGCATTAACATCAATCACTTTTAAATATTTGTTTATTTTACAAAATGCTTCAAAATCTTGTTCATCTTGATTAGACATAGGAAAGTCAATTTTTAATGATATTTTATAAAATAAACTAGAAAACTTATTTAAATTATTTTCTATCATAAAATTAGAAAGGAATAATATCTCATTTCTTGATTCTACAACAATTTCATATTTATCTAAGTATTCAATCATAAATGGTTGCAACGTATAACAATTAACACTTTTTATGTATGACTTCATTATTTGCTCACACATATGAAAGGTTATGGGACATTCTTCTTTAAAAATAACAGTTCGAATTTGTTTGTTGTTCTTTAATATGTCCAAAAATAGTAAAGCAAATGAATTGTTTTCTAAAATAATTGTATCAACATTATAATTTTTTGTAAGTTCATCTAAAAAAGTCGCTACTATTTTTTTGTTATTTTCTATATAATCATCCGAAAAAACTAATTCATTACAACTAATGACATTAGTATTCAATATACTTTTATATTCAGTAGAAAGTTTTATACGTTCCTTGACAACTAATGAGTTATCTTGGATTTTAATCAATATTTTCTTCATAAGTCACCCTATATTACTTTAATATGATAACACAAATTTACACTTTTTAATATATTTTTTTAAAATTTATGTTGTTTTTTGTATTTTTATGATATAATTTAGACATAATAAAGATAGGAGAGATGTGTGTGAAAAAATTATTGAGTATTTTAGTTATTGGTGTATTAGCAATAGCATTTCCTTTGAAAGCGAGTGCAGCGCCATCGATAACAGGAAGTTGTGAAAAAGATGAAACAAATTGTCCTGATGATGTTTGTCAATCTGTATGTACAATTCGCGTAACTGGTAATGATACTACACTTCAAACATTTGAAGGAGATTTAGTTTTTACCCCAAGTGATGGTGGTCAAATAGTATCTGTAACTCCTGGTGATGAATGGACAAATTTAAGTGGAAATGATGCTCACATTAATTTTATTGCTGCTAACGGTACTGGTGTAACTTCATCTGATTTTACTTTAGCTACAGTTGTTTTAAATGTAGATAAAGATATAACAGGTTGTACATTGCGTCTTCAAAATCCATCAGTTGGAACTCCAACAGAAATTGAAGTTGAAGTAACTACTGAAGTAGAAACTGGAGCAACTTTACCAATAGCTATTCTTATTTGTGGAATTGCTGCAGGAGCAATAATCTATGCAGTATCCAAGAAAAACAAAAAACTATATAAAATCTAATAAATATGCGAGTTTTTTACAATCTTAGGTTCCTAAGATTGTTTTTTTGTGATAAAATATTGACAGGTGATGAGAATGCGCGAATTTGCTGAACAAGAATTAGTTAGAAGAGAAAAATTAGAAAAAATTAAAGAATTGGGAATTGATCCATTTGGTCATAAATATGATGTAACAGATTTTTCTTCAAATATAAAAAATAAATATCAAGATAAAACTCATGAAGAATTAGAAGAATTAGACGCTCAAGTATCTGTTGCCGGCCGAATTATGTTTATTCGAAAAATGGGAAAAGCTAGTTTTTTTTCTGTCAAAGATAAATTAGGAAATATTCAAATATATATATCAATAAATGATGTAGGAGAAGAAACGTATAATTTATTTAAAAGTGCTGATATTGGAGATATTGTAGGTATAAAAGGGACTGTTATGAAAACTAAAACTGGTGAAATTACAATTAAGTGTCATGAATATACCCATTTAGTAAAATCTTTACGGCCTTTGCCAGAAAAATATCATGGTTTAAGCGACATTGAAGAAAGATTTAGAAGACGTTATGTCGATTTAATAATGAATGATGATGCCAGACGAATTGCTTTTGCTCGTCCTAAAATAATTCGTTCGATTCAAAAGTATCTTGATAATTTAGGATATGTTGAAGTAGAAACTCCAATTTTAGGTACAATTCTTGGTGGTGCTGCAGCTAGGCCTTTTGTTACTCACCATAATGCGCAAAACATTGATATGTATTTACGCATTGCTACAGAACTTTCTTTAAAACGTTTACTTGTCGGCGGGATGGATGCCGTATATGAAATAGGTAGATTGTTTAGAAATGAAGGGATGGATCGTAAGCATAATCCGGAATTTACAACAATTGAAGTTTATAAGGCATTTTCTGATTTAGAAGGAATGATGGATATAACTGAAGGAATTGTAAGTACATGTGCAATGGAACTTAATGGCACTTACGAGCTTGATTACTTGGGTCATCATTTAAATTTGGCTCCCGGTTTTAAAAGAGCACATATGGTCGATTTAATTAAAGAAAAAACAGGTATAGACTTTTTCCAAAATATGTCTTTTGATGAAGCAAAGAAATTAGCTATTGCTAATGGTATTGAGATTGAACCACACTTTGGCTATGGCCATATTGTAAATGCTTTTTTTGAAAAATATGTAGAAGATACAATTATAGAGCCAACATTTGTATATGGTCATCCAATTGAAATTAGTCCTCTTGCCAAAAAGGATCCAAATGATTCAAGATTTACACAACGCTTCGAACTATTTATTGCTGGATCTGAATATGCTAATGCCTTTACAGAATTAAACGATCCAATTGATCAATATGAAAGATTTGAATCTCAACTTAAAGAAAAAGATTTAGGTAATGAAGAGGCTAATGAAATGGATATAGATTTTGTTGAGGCCTTGGAATATGGTATGCCTCCAGCTGGTGGTATGGGTATGGGAATAGATAGACTTGTTATGCTCCTTACAGGCAGTGAAACAATTCGGGAAGTAATATTGTTCCCAACAATGAAACCTTTAGATAAAAGTAAAGGCATGTAGTGTAACTTAAGGCTTTAAAAATTATTGCAATTATTTTAGATATAATGAAAAGTACATTTTCTAAAGGATGAAAAAATTATACTAGCAAGAGCACAACCATAATGATTAAAAGTGAATTCTAATTTATAAAAATTCACTTTTTTTTGGGTAGAAGTTATATTTTTTTGAAAATTTTATTTAACATAGTTTGTCTATGGAAATATTGCGGGACTCAGTAAAGTAGAAATGCCTTGTAGTGATGCAAGGTCAGTCAAAAAAATATACTTATTAGTCTTGTATAAAATTTCTTTAATGTTATAATTAAATTAAGGTAGGTGTAGTAATGAAAAAAATAATTATTTTATTATTAGGAATTTTTTTGATTGGTGGCTGTAGCAAAGATGAAAATACACTTGTCATGGCTACAGAAGCGGGATTTGCTCCCTATGAATATTACGAAAATAATGAAATCGTAGGAGTAGATGTTGATATAGCTAAAGAAATAGCTGCGGCAATGGGAAAAGAATTAGTGATTAAAGATGTAGCTTTTGATTCAATTATTAATGAAGTAAAAAGTGGTAAAGCTGATTTTGGTGCTGCTGGTATTAGTTATAGTGATGAAAGAGCAGAAGAAGTAGATTTTACCATAAACTATACAACCTCTAAACAAATTGTAGTAGTTAAAGAGGATAGTAATATTACAAACGATGATTTAGCTAACTTAAAAATAGCAGTCCAACTTGGAAGTGTTGGTGATACCTATGTTACCAAAAATTATCCTAATGCCCAAATTACCCGTCAAAAGAAGTATTTGGCGGCTATTCAAGATTTATTGACTGATAAAGTAGATTGTGTTGTTATGGATGAATTACCAGCCATAGAAATACTAAAAAATAATTCTGGGCTTAAAATATTAGATCAAGAACTATTTACAGATAGTTATGGTATGATTGTTAAAAAAGGCAATACTGAATTATTAAATGCGATTAATGAAGTGTTAAAAAAATTAGTTGAAGAAGGAAAGATAGAAGAATTTGTTATAAAACATTCTGAAGGGTAATCATGAATTTATTTGAAAATTTATATAAAACGCTAATATATGATAATCGCTATCTATTTTTCTTAGAAGGAATTAAAAACACTCTAATAATCGCCTTTTTTGCTGGAATAATTGGTGTAATAATTGGGATAATTATTGCTTTAATAAAAAACTATCATGAAAAAACTAATAAATTAAAAATCTTAAATTTTCTGGCATCATGCTATGTAAATATCATTAGAGGAACTCCAACAATTCTTCAACTTATGATAATTTACTATGTCATATTTGCAAGTGTTGAAATAAACATTGTCTTTGTTGGTATTCTTGCTTTTGGTATTAATTCTGGAGCTTATGTTTCAGAAATAATTCGGGCCGGAATAAACTCAATTGATAAAGGACAAATTGAAGCTGGCAGTTCATTAGGATTAAATTACCCTCAAATTATGCACTATATTATCATGCCTCAAGCTATTAAAAATATTTTGCCAGCTTTAGGTAATGAATTTATTACTTTGGTAAAAGAAACTTCTGTTGGAGCTTATATCGGTATCATTGAACTTACTAAAGCATCTGATATTGTTGCTTCAAGAACTTATGAATATTTCTTCCCTCTTATAATTGCAGCAATAATTTATTTAATAATAACATTCTGCTTATCAAAATTGATAAGTATAATGGAAAGGAAACTAAATAATGCTAATAGTTAAAAATTTAGAAAAAAATTTTGGTAAAACAAAAGTATTAAAAAATATCAATTTAGAAATAAATGAAAAAGAAAGAGTAGTAATTATTGGCCCGTCTGGCTGTGGAAAATCAACATTACTTCGTTGTATTAATCAAATAGAAAAACCGACAAAAGGAAAAGTTTTATTTGAAGGAATACCTCTAGATGATAAGAAAACTGATATCAATAAAATAAGAATAAAGATGGGCATGGTCTTTCAACAATTTAACTTATTTCCTCATTTGAAAGTAATTGATAATATAATTTTAGCTCCAGTAAAGTTAAAATTAATGAGCAAAGAGGATGCAATTAAAAAGGGAAAAATGCTTTTAGATAAAATTGGCTTAGCCGAAAAATTAAATAATTATCCTAAAGAATTATCTGGAGGTCAACAACAAAGAGTAGCTATTATTAGAGCATTGATGTTAGATCCTGATTTATTATTATTTGATGAACCAACGTCGGCGTTAGATCCCGAAATGAAACAAGAGGTTTTGGAACTAATGAAAAATCTAGGTGCATCAGGGCTAACTATGATTGTCGTAACTCATGAAATGCAATTTGTAAAAGAATTTGCTACTCGGGTAATATTTATTGATGAAGGAAAAATAGTAGAAGAGGGAAAACCTAACGACTTATTTAATCATCCTAAATCATTAAGACTAAAAGAATTTTTAAATAACATCAACTAAATGTTAAAAAAACAATTAAATGGTTTAAATAAATTTTATTTGTGGTATAATTAATTTAAAATAAGGAGGATATATGAGTGCAATTAATGTAACAAGTGAGATAAAACCACTTAAAGAAGTGTTGGTCCATCGACCTGGAAAGGAATTATTAAATTTAACTCCCGATACTCTTCATCGTTTGCTTTTTGATGATATACCTTACTTAAAGGTTGCTCAAGCTGAACACGATGAATTTGTTCAAATTTTGAGAGATAACGGGGTAAAAGTTTATTATCTTGAAGATTTGATGGCTGAAACATTAGATTTTAATCCCGAAATTAAAAAGAAATTCTTACGGCAATTTATTGCGGAAGCTGGTGTAAATACACCTAAGTACCGGGATTTAGTTTTCGACTATTTAATGAACATTGAAGATAGTAAAGAATTTGTTTTAAAAACTATGGAAGGTGTTCAAATATATGAATTAGATCGCAATAAAAGAGTAATGGAAAAGTCTCTAGTAGACCTAGTTACTGATGAAACAGATTTTATTGTTGAGCCAATGCCTAATCTATATTTTACAAGAGACCCATTTGCTAGTGTCGGTAATGGTATAGTTTTAAATAAAATGTATTCTGTTACTAGAAGTAGAGAAACAATTTATGCGGAATATATATTCAATTATCACCCTAAATTTCAAGGTGAAGTTGAGAATTATTACGACCGTTATTATGATTGGCATATTGAAGGTGGGGATGTCCTAAATTTAAATGATCACATTTTAGCTATTGGTATTTCCCAAAGAACTGAAGCTGGAGCGATTGATAAATTAGCTAAAAATTTATTTAAAAATCCTAATTGTAAGATTGATACAGTTTTAGCTTTTAATATTCCAGAATCCCGAGCTTTTATGCATCTAGATACAGTATTTACGCAAATTGATATTGATAAATTTACTTATCACCCAGGAATTATGAAAACTTTACAAGTATTTGAAATTACAGAAGGCAATGATCCCAACAGTAATGAAGATTTAAATGTTAAAGAGATAAATGATTCTCTTGAAAATATTTTAAGTCATTATTTAGGAATTCCAGTTACACTAATTCCTTGTGCTGGCGGTGATGATGTGGCTTCCCAAAGAGAACAATGGAACGATGGAACTAATACTTTGTGTATCGCTCCCGGAGTTGTTGTAGTTTATAACCGTAATAACATTACTAATGAAGTTTTAAGAGTTCATGGTATTAAAGTTATTGAAATGTCTAGTGCTGAACTTTCACGTGGTCGTGGTGGCCCTAGATGTATGAGTATGCCACTTTCTCGGGAGGATTAATATGAATTTAAAAGGACGTAATTTCTTAAAGTTATTAGATTTTTCCTCAGAAGAAATCCGCTATTTATTAGATTTAAGTAAGGATTTTAAAGAAAAAAAGAAAAATCATGTCAAGCATGAATATCTAAAAGGGAAAAATATAGTTTTGCTTTTTGAAAAGACTTCGACAAGAACGCGTTGCGCTTTTGAAGTAGCTTCCCATGATTTAGGTATGGGGGTAACTTATTTAGAACCAGGTAGTTCTCAAATGGGAAAAAAAGAAAGTATTGAAGATACTGCTAAAGTTTTGGGAAGAATGTATGATGGTATTGAATATCGGGGATTTGCTCAAAGTAATGTCGAAATCCTAGCAAAAAATGCTGGAGTTCCAGTATGGAATGGCTTAACAACTGAATTTCATCCAACTCAAATGCTTGCTGATTTAATGACTATTGAAGAAAATTTTGGCTATTTAAAGGGACTTAATTTAGTTTTTTGCGGCGATGGCCATAACAATGTTGCCAATTCCTTAATGGTTGCGTGTGCCAAAATGGGTCTAAATTTCACTTTAGCAGCTCCAGAGTCTCTTAGGCCTGATGCTGATTTAGTTGCCATATGTGAAAATATCGCCGAAGGAAATTCTGCTAAGGTAACTTTTACTGATGATATAATGGAAGCTACCAAAAATGCTGATGTGATTTATACTGATGTATGGGTATCGATGGGTGAAGCTGATGAAGTTTGGCAAGAACGAATTGAATTACTTCAAAAATTTCAGGTAAATAGTAAGGTTTTTGCTAACGCAAATCCCAATGCCATATTTCTCCATTGCTTGCCATCATTTCATAACTTAGACACAACAATTGGCAAAGATATTTACCAAAAATTTGGTTTAAAAGAAATGGAAGTAACAGATGAAGTATTTAAATCTAGCAAATCCAAAGTGTTCGATGAAGCTGAAAACAGGATGCATACTATAAAAGCTGTTATGTATGCGACTCTTGGAGAAAATAATGAGTAAAATAGTTATTGCTTTAGGGGGTAATGCTCTAGGTAATACTCCTGAAGAACAAATGGATAAATTAGAACGTGTTGCTAAAGTAATAGTTAAATTAATTAAGGAAGGAAATAAAATAGTGCTTACACATGGTAATGGACCTCAAGTAGGGCAAATTGCCTTAGCAATGGAATATGCACATCAAGGTAGTATTAACACTCCTTTAATGCCATTTGCTGAGTGTGGTAGCATGTCTCAAGGTTATATCGGTTACCAATTACAACAAGCTTTGCAAGATGAAATGGAAAGACAAAAAGTAAAAAAAGATTGTGTAACCGTCATAACACAAGTCCTTGTTGCTGCAAATGATCCAGCGTTTCAAAATCCTACTAAACCAATCGGAGCTTTTTATTCAAAAGAGCAAGCTGATGAGTTAACTAAAATGAAAGGCTATACATTTGTTAGTGATGCAGGACGTGGTTTTCGGAGAGTTGTACCATCTCCAAAGCCTATAGATATAATCGAAAGTCGCGCAATAAAGAAATTAGTCGATGACGATATTGTGGTAATTGCTGTCGGTGGTGGTGGCATACCAGTTATAAAAAATGATAAGAAAGAATTACTAGAAGGGGTTGATGCTGTAATCGATAAAGATTTATCGAGTGCCTTATTAGGAGAATTGATAGATGCAGATATTTTATTGATACTAACAGCTATTGATAAAGTATACTTAAATTTCAATACACCAGAGCAGAAAGCCTTAGATATTTTAACAACTACTGATGCTAGAAAATATATTCAAAATGACGAGTTTGCCAAAGGAAGCATGTTACCTAAAGTAGAAGCCTGTATTAAATTTGTCAACTCTTCAAAAAAACTAGCAGTTATTACATCATTAGATGAAGCAGCCGAAGCACTGTCTAGTAATGTTGGTACAAAAATTGTAGGAGGAAATTAATGGCAAAAAAGAAAAGAAAATTTATGCTCTCAGCATTCTCAATTATCTTCATATTGATAATTGCTTTGGCAATATTATCTCATGTATTGCCTGATGCTAAGTTTGTTGGCGATGTAATTGTCGATGGTAGTGGTACAGTAGGAGCTACTATTTCTGATTTTTTACTTTCACCAATCTTAGGATTTAGTGATGCTGTAGATGTTTGTGTCTTCGTTTTAATTTTAGGTGGATTCTTAGCAATTGTCACTAAAACGGGGGCACTTGAAACGGGAATTAAGGTTTTGGTAAAGAAATTAAAAGGAAATGAATTAGTATTAATTCCAATATTAATGCTTATCTTTTCTATAGGGGGTACTACTTATGGAATGCTAGAAGAAACCGTAGGATTTTACGTTTTATTAGCAGCAACCATGGTAGCAGCAGGAATGGATACTTTAGTTGGTTCGGCAATTGTCTTGCTAGGAGCAGGTTCAGGTGTACTAGGTTCAACAGTAAATCCATTTGCAGTTGGTGCTGCTGTAAGTAGTCTTCCAGAAGGAGTTACTGCTAATCAAGGATTATTGATTTTTACTGGATTACTTCTTTGGATTACAACCCTTGTAATAGCAATTGTTTTTGTAATGAATTATGCTAAAAAGGTTCAAGAAGATAAAGGTTCAACATTTTTATCTTTACAAGAACAAAAAGCAATGGAAAAGAAATTTGCTGCTCAAATTGAAGGGGCTAAAGATAAAACAAAAGATGTTAAATTAACTGGTAAACAAAAAGTTACATTGATATTATTAGGTTTAACATTTATAGTAATGATTATTGGTTTCATCCCTTGGGGAGACTTCAATGTAACAATTTTTGATAAATTTACTGGTTGGTTAACAGGTACACCTCTTGGTGGTTGGTATTTTGCTGAAGCATCAGTGTGGTTCTTTGTAATGGCTATCGTAATAGGTATTATAAATAGAATGAAGGAAAAAGAAATCGTCGATACATTTATTGATGGCGCTAATGATATGATTTCGGTTGTTTTAATTATTGCAGTTGCACGTGGAGCAAGCGTCTTAATGAGTGTTACGTACTTAGATAATTATATTATTTATAATGCTGCAAATTGGCTTTCTAATTTACCAGAACTAGCCTTCGTGCCTTTAAATTATTTACTACATGTTGTATTATCAATTTTAGTTCCGTCATCTAGTGGACTTGCAGTATTATCAACTCCAATTATGGGAGGACTTGCTAGTACTTTGGGTTATGGAGTAGAAACAACGATTATGACTTTTGTTTCTGCCAATGGTCTAGTTAACTTAATTACTCCAACTTGTGGAGCAATCATGGGAGGATTAGCTTTAGCTAAAGTAGAATATACTACCTGGTTTAAATGGGCCTTTAAAATAGTAGTTACAATAGCTATTGCCAATATTTTAATATTAGAATTGATAACTCTAGTATTTTAAAGACAGAAAAATCTTGATAAATGTGTGAAAAAAAGCAAATATTGCTTTTTTTTATTGAGATTGAGTGTTATAATTTTGTTAAGGAGGTAGAGAATGAAAAAGGTATTTGAAAAACATGGAATGTTAAAATCAATTGGTGTGGTTTTAGATATTATTGGTATAATATTAATAATTTGTTCCATTCCAGTATCTAATGAAGTAGCTATAACTACTTTACGTTTAACTGGAATACTAAGTGTTATTTTAGGTACTTATGGTATTTTGTTTAAAAATTTAAAAGAAAAGTATTCTAAATTAGGATTAGTTGGTACAATTTTATTAGCAATTACCTGTATTCTAATAGCAATATCAGCATTTATCGATGAAACAAATCAAGATTTAGTTAATCCTGATATGGCTCTAAAATTAATCGGTATGGCTTCTTTTGTCATCGGTGGCTTAATGTTAGCTTTGACATCCAAAGAACACCGTTTAATTAAATCATTGATGGTTATAGTTTTAGCAACTTTAATATTCTCATGGTTAGTTCCTTATGGTTATTTCCAAGGAGCAGATTTCTATGAATATGGTATGCAACGCATCGGAATTGTCGATGTTAGTATAGCAATGTATAATGCCCTATATTACAGTGTAGATAAAGTAGTATTTCTATTTGTTTTAGCTGGATTTTATGGCGTATTATCTAAAGTTGCTGGTTACCAACGTTTGGTAACTAAACTTGCTGAAAAGTTGGAAAATCATCCAATTTTAGTATCTGTAATAATGTCTGTATTACTATTTGTAATGACATCATTATTTGGCCAAACTTTGATGGTTTTATTATTTGTTCCATTCTTTATTTCAATATTGTTAAATATGAATATTGATAAATTGACAGCTTTTGCTGTTACATTTGGTTCTGTTTTAGTAGGTATCCTTGGTGCTACTTATGGAACTGAAGGTTTAACAATGTTTAATTACTATAATGGAATAGATTTATCAGTTGGCCTTACATATCGTTTTATCATTGCTGCTGTTTCACTTGTTTTATATAATTTCTTTATATGCATGCGTATTAAAAAAATAACATCAGCAAGTAAAAAGAATAGTAAGAATACTGATATTGAAGACGATCCATTTAAAGTTGAGGTTACAAAGAAAAAAGTTAGTGTTATACCAGTAGCTATTGTCTTAATTATATTAGCTGTAATTACAATATTATGTTATATTGGCTGGAATACTAACTTCGGTATTACGATATTTACAGAATTCCATGAATGGCTAATCAATTTAGCACCAACAGAAGACTTCTTGATAATGAGCTATATTCTTGGTAATAATGCTCAAGCTTTCGGAGAATACACATATGTATTTGCATTATGTAGCACATTAGTTTTAGCAGCTGGTTTAATAGCTTATTTATATCGTATGAAGTTAAATGATTTTATTGAATCATTCTTTAATGGCGCTAAAAAAATGTTTAAACCAATAGTTTATGTTGTTGCAGTTTATTTAGTATTTGGTCTTTGCTATAATACTCCATTTATTGCTACAATCACTAATTGGTTATACAATTTAGTTGAAGGCTTTAATCCATACTTAACTTCATTAATGGCATTTATTACTTCAGTATTCCATAATGATTTAGGATTTACAAGCTTTGCAGTTGGTTCATTCTTAACAAGTGCATTCTCAGCTAATATTGATTTAGTTCATGTAATCTATACTTCAATGTATGGAATTGTTCAAATATTCATGCCAACAAGTTTCATGTTAGTCCTAGGCTTATCACTTATGAAACTAGACTATAAAGAATGGCTTAAGTATATTTGGTTATTCATTGTTGGCTTGATCATCATACTACTAGTATTATTTACAGTAGTTGCTTATATTTAGAGTTCAATTTGAACTCTTTTTCTTTTAAATAAATTATATTTAAGGTATAATATAAATATACTAAATAAATAGGGGAAATATGAAAAGTATAAATAATGTTAAAAATTTTATTACACGTCTAAATAATTTATGTGTTCAAAATAACACAACAATATTTACATGCCTTAATGCCTTAAATATGTCATTTGAGGAATTTTGTGACATTTTAGGAATTGATACATCTTTACTAGATTCTAATACTACCGAAGTATTATTAAGTTTGCTAAAAGATCCAAGCACCAAAATTTCTTATAATCATGGAATGACCTCTTTAGAACAAACTGAAATTAGTATCTATTCTAAAACTTCAAATATTAATTTTGGCTATTTAAAAGATAAAATAAAAATTACCTGGGATAGATCATATACCAAAGAAGGAAAAGAATACTATCAAATGGAATTTTTAGCTACCCAAAAGGAAGAAGAAAGTCTAAAAACAATCCATTTTAGTAGTGATGTAATATTTAACTTAAAAGAAGCAAATGACCATAATTTATCTTTAAACTTTCCTCTGAAACACGTTAATTTAAAAATTAACTATATTACAAGTTCGTTAAATCATGAACCAATTAATAATCAAGATTTTCAAATAACAATTAATCAGGACATGCTTTATAGTGATTTGCAAAATATTTATCGAATGTTATATAATTTTAATTACCCTTTAGCTTTAAGTGTTTTAAAACTTTATCCATCGTCGATGAAAATTATTGGAACTTCTTCAGAAATGAATAATTTTCTTAATAGATAAACATTATTTACATAGAATTAAGTAAGGAGGATTCTATGGTTAATAAATTTAGTTTTTCTATTAGTAAAATATTTAAAACAGCTGAAGAAGAGATGTTTACTTTGCATCACCCTTATGTTGGTAGTGAACACTTATTATTAAGTTTATTAAAATTAGATAAGAATATCCAAAAATTAGCTAGTAAATATAATTTAACTTATGATAAATTTCGGGAAGAACTTATCTTAGTAGTTGGCACTTCAACGAAAAAAAGTTCTTTTGTTTTATATACGCCATTATTAAAAAGAATTATTAATTTAGCGATGGAAGATGCCCGAGAATTAGAAGAAGAATTAAATTGTATGCATTTATTTAGAGCAATGCTTGAAGAAGGGGAAGGAATAGCCATACGTATTTTATACGCTATGAATATTAATTTAGATGGTTTATATGATGATTTGTCTAATAATACATCTAAAATCAATAATAATTTAGAATTATTAAAAATAGGGAAAAGCATGAATGATTTAGTCAATTCAGATGATTTAGTTATTGGGCGTGATAAAGAACTTAGTTTAGTTATTGAAACTTTGATTCGCAAGAATAAATGTAATCCACTTTTAGTTGGGGAAGCTGGAGTTGGTAAAACTGCTATAGTTGAAGAATTAGTGAGAAAAATAGCTAAAAAAGAAGTTCCGACTTTCTTGCAAAATAAAAAAATAGTAATGTTAGAAATGGGCTCCTTAGTAGCGGGAACTAAATATCGTGGAGAATTTGAAGAAAAACTAACCAAGGTAATAAAAGAACTAGAAAATAATCCCGATATAATATTATTTATTGATGAAATACATACAATAGCTAATGCTGGTGGAGCAGAAGGGGCCATTAATGCTAGTGACATTTTAAAGCCCTATTTAGCACGTGGTAAGATTAAAATAATCGGAGCAACAACAACAGCGGAATATAATAAATTTATTTTAAAAGATAAAGCTTTAAATCGTCGATTTGAGGTTATCAAAGTAATTGAACCAACAATTTATGAAACTGAAGAAATACTAAAAAGAATTAAACCAAGTTTTGAGTCGCACTATAATATTAAAATTACTTCTCAAAATATTACCGATATTGTTAAATTAACAGATAAATATATTACTGATCGTAAGAATCCTGATAAAACTATCGATATTCTCGATTCCGTATGTGCCATGAAAGAAGTTGCTAGTGATAATACAGCTAAAATTTTAGAATATGAAAATGCCAAAAAACAAATAGTTACCAAAAAAGAGAATATGGTTAAATCACACAATTTTAAAAAAGCATTAGAATTTTCTTGTGCAGAAGTAAAAATAGATAAAGAAATAAAAAAGGCCACTAATCAAGCTTTAAAAATAACTGAAAAAGATATATTAACTCTTATTAGTAGAAAATGTAACATTCCTATTTTAGAAAGTAAGACTAATTTTAAAAGCTTAGGAAAATATTTGAAAAATAATTTAATAGGGCAAGATGAAGCCATTGATAAAATCATTGACAACCTGCAAAATTATGATGAAGACAAACCTCTTTCTTTACTTCTAACTGGTTCTACCGGGGTAGGCAAAACAGAAACTGTCAAACAAATTAGTAAATATTTAAATATGCCTTTGCTACGTTTAGATATGAGTGAATATAACCAAGACATAACCATTAATCGCCTGTTAGGTTCTAGTGCGGGTTACGTTGGTTATGATGATGGAGCAATATTTGACAAGATTAAAATGGAACCATTTACTTGTATTTTAGTAGATGAACTGGAAAAAGCTTCTCCTAGTGTTATTAATCTTTTTTTGCAAATATTAGATGAAGGTTTTGTAACAAATGCTAAAGGAGAAAAAATAGATTTTAAAAATACTTTAATTTTTATGACTAGCAATGTTAAGGGGAGTAAAAAGATTGGCTTTATGGATACTAAGAAAAATTATAATGAATTCTTTTCAAAAGAATTTATTGCTAGATTTACTGATATCATCGAATATAATGATATCACTGAAGAAATGCTTGATATATATTTAAAGAAAAATAACATAAGTGATAAAAGTATTATTAAAAATTTTGATATTTCTAAACAAGGATTCCGGGGGCTTAAACATTATTTAGTTAAAGAAAACAAAGTAAAAAATTAATTAATAGCTCTTTTAGCAACGTCATAATAATGGCTACCCATAAACTTGTAAAAAAAGATTTAATTCTAGAAATTTGATATAATGCAATCGCAAAATTAAATTTGTGATGTCATATAAATATATAGGTGAAATATTAAGAAAAAATATCAAAAAAGGAATAGTTACATCTTTGATATTATCCTCTATTTTTAACTGCTTTAAAAAATGCCCATGATATAACAATAAAATTGATAAAATTTACAAAGAATTAATGCTGCTTTTACAACTCTAAAGATGAAAGGGAATAAATTATGAAGCTTGTATTTATTAGACATGGAAAAACGATGAAAACATTAGAGAAGGATAAAAAAATATGTTTAATAAGCAAGTATAAATAGAGAGGTAAATTATATTAGAAGTAAAATTATATGATTTAGGATATTGTGATGAGCATGAATATACTAGAGTGATTTGTATATGCAGGTATGCCAAAATTATACTTTCAATTTCTGCAATTCATGAATCTATGCTAGATGCTGATAATTAAAATTCAGCATTTTTTTTACGATAAAACATATACTTGTTTTGGGAGGACAAGCATATGGGATTAAATGATGCTGAAGTTGTAAAATCAAGAGCAGAACATGGCACAAATGAAATAACTAAAGTAAAAAAGAATACTTTTGTAAGATTGCTACTAGAATCTCTCGGAGATCCAATAATAAAAATTCTTTTAATGGCTTTAGCAATCAAAGTAATAGTTTTATTTCGTAATTTTGACTGGTATGAAACTATTGGTATTTTAATTGCCATCTTACTTGCTTCATTCATTTCAAGTATTTCTGAGTATGGCTCCGAGCAGGCATTCAATCGTTTGCAAGAAGAATCCAGTAAAACTATGGCTCGAGTTAAAAGAAATGGTACAATCATTGAAATTCCTATCAGTGAAATAGTAGTTGGGGATATCGTTATTCTTAGTAGTGGGGATAAAGTCCCAGCGGATGGTTATTTAGTTAAAGGAAATCTAGCTTTAGATGAATCAGCTTTAAATGGTGAGACAAAAGAAGCCAAAAAGACGAGCTGTTATGGTGGTAATGTCCAAGATAATAATAAAGTTTATCGTGGCTCTGTAGTATATAGCGGTGAAGCAGAAGCTAAAATAACTTTGGTTGGAGATAATACAATAATAGGAAAAATATCCCAAGAATTACAAGAAGAAATTCCTGAAAGTCCTCTTAGATTAAAATTGCGAGGACTTGCCAAAACAATTAGTAAAATCGGTTATGCCGGAGCGATACTAGCATCAATTTCTTATCTTTTTGCAAGCATTGTGATTGAAAATAATTTTGATATTTCTTTAATCAAAGCAACACTAACTGATTTCCCTATTATGTTTGATCATCTCCTTTATGCTTTAACTCTTTCTGTAACAATTATAGTTGTGGCTGTACCAGAAGGTCTACCAATGATGATTACGCTAGTATTATCAAGCAATATGAAACGGATGCTTAAAGATAATGTTTTAGTTCGTAAACTTGTTGGTATTGAAACGGCAGGCAGTCTAAATGTGCTATTAACTGATAAAACTGGCACTCTTACTAAAGGAGTTTTAAAGGTAACCGAGTTTATTAGTGGTGATGGTAAAAGTTTTAAAGATATTAGTTCTATTAAAAAATATCCTATATATTCAACAGTTTATACTTCCCTTTTTTATAATAACGCCAGTCTATTTAGTGGAAATAATATCATCGGTGGAAATTCAACGGATAGGGCACTATTAAATTTTATTAATAGAGATTCAACTATTAAACAAAGTATTTTGAAAAAAGAGCTTTTTGATAGTTCAAAAAAATATAGTAGCATTACATTAACTGATGGAACTATTTTTATTAAAGGTGCTAGTGAAGTAATATTACCTAAATGTAGTGAGATTTTAACCAGTAGTGGTAGTATTAGTAAACTTTCTAGTAGAAGTATTATAGAAAAAAGAATAGATATGTATACTAAAAAAGCTGGAAGAGTCTTAACATTTGCTTATGGTAAAGACATAAATAATTTGATTTTTATTGGTTTTGTCAATATTAAAGATGAATTAAGGAAAGAAGCTTTTGAAGGTATACGCATTATCAAAAGTGCTGGAATACAACCTATCATGATTACGGGGGATGCAAGAGACACAGCGGAGTCAATTGCTAAAGAGGTTGGTCTTATCACACCAAATAGAAATTTAGTTTTAAGTAGTTCAGATTTAGCCAAGTTAAGTGATGAGGAAGTTGCCAAAAGACTTCCAAGTATTGCAGTTATTGCTAGAGCACTTCCTCAAGATAAAAGTAGACTAGTTAATATTATAGAAAATATGGGACTAGTAGTAGGTATGACGGGTGATGGCGTTAATGATGCGCCGGCTTTAAAGAAAGCAAATGTGGGATTTGCGATGGGAAGTGGAACTGAAGTTGCCAAGGAAGCTGCAGACATTGTTATTCTCGATAATAACATTTTATCAATTAGTAAGGCTATTTTATATGGACGAACAATTTTTAAAAGTATTCGTAAGTTTATAATTTACCAACTTACAGTTAATACTTGTGCTTTAATTCTTTCAATTGTTGGTTCATTAATTGGTATTGCTACTCCAATAACTATTGTGCAAATGCTTTGGTTAAATATGATCATGGATACCTTCTCAGGAATTGCCTTTTCTTTTGAACCACCATTACCAGAATATATGGAAGAACCTCCTAAGAGTAAAAATACTAAAATAATGAATAGATACATGTATAGTGAAATTATTTGGACAGGACTTTATTGTGCTTTACTTTGTATTCTATTTTTAAAACTTCCTATAGTTAAGTCGTTTATTAGAGTAGGAGAGCATAGTAAATATCTTATGACAGCATATTTTGCTATGTTTATATTCATGGGAATTTTTAATGCTTTCAATGCCAGAACATCTAGAATTAATGTATTTGCTAATTTAAGTAAAAATAAAGTTTTTGTAGGAATATTTACATTCATCTTTATTGCTCAGATATATATCATTTATAATGGAGGAACAATTTTTAGAACTTACGGTCTCGAATTGAAAGAATTAATAATAGTGTTTGCCCTGGCTTTAACAGTATTTCCAGTAGATTGGCTTAGAAAATACATATTAAAGAAAAAACATATTGCAATAGGTGTATAAAATTTAAGCAATATGTCTTTTTTTGATAAATTTTTCATTTTTCATGTGCTATTATGTCTTTGAGGTGGTTTTGGTGGATAAATCTATGCTAGATTTATATCTTAAATTTAAAGAAATTAAAAAAATGGGTTATATTAAAAGTTGGAATAATCGGAGCAGTTCCGCAGGAATAACTTTTGAAAAAATATTAGGTAAAGAACAAGATGAATTCTTTTTGCCAGATTACAAAGGAATTGAAATTAAAACTAAAAAAGGATATAGTAAATCGAAAATAACACTATTTTCTGCTAATCCAGATTGTATGTACCTATACGCATTAAAAGGTTTAGTTGAAACGTATGGAGTAGATAAAAAAAGATTTACTACAGAATTATCTTCATTAGTAAAGCATCGTTATAATGGATATTATTTTCAAATATTTGTTGATTGGGAAAATAAACGAGTTGTCTTGTTAATATTTGATAAATCCTATAAACTAATTTCAGATGAAATATATTGGACTTTTGAACTTCTTGAGGAAAGAATTAATTTAAAATTAAAAAAGTTGGCATTAGTTAAATGCTGCACTAAAAGAAAAGATAATATTGAACATTATTGGTATTATCGGATTAATTTTTATAAAAACATTGATTTTTTAAAGTTCTTAAAAGCAATTTAAAATGGTATTATAACTATCCGTTTTAAAATAGGAACATTTTTAAGTGGTCCCAGAATAGGGGAGATTCATAATCATGGTATAGATTTTGCTATTTTAGAAAGTGATTTAAAAGAAAGACTAGGTTTATAGAGTAGCCAAGTGTACTACCGTTGTGCTGCTTGCTCTGTCCAGTTTTTAGCAAAAACAGTTGCATTTTTCATATATTTGTAATATAATGATAATGCATTGGGAAATTCTGCGCCCATAGCTCAACTGGATAGAGCGCTAGACTACGGATCTAGAGGTTGGGGGTTCGAATCCCTTTGGGCGTACCATTTATTTTTACAAACGAGAAGTAGCACAACTTGGTAGTGCACTTGGTTTGGGACCAAGGGGTT
>CALVVI010000003.1 GCA_944363815.1 uncultured Bacilli bacterium
AGATGATGTATAAGGTAATGCAATATTTTGCAGATACCTTATCAAGCCCCGTTGCTTGCGGCGGGTTGTAGTTGACAAAATTTTACATTGCTAAATTTTATTAAATGTTTTATACTTAACTTAGAGTAAAGGAAGGATTTGAAAATTATGGAAGTAAAAAATGAGAAAAAAGTATTATGGTTATCATTTCTTGGAGTTTTAACTTTTATAGCAGTAGTAGTGGGAGCAACATATGCTTACTTCCAAGCTCAAGGTGGAGGTAGTGCTAATACTAATGTTAATGTCCAAACTGCCACAACAGATAACTTATCATTTCAAGTGGGAGAGTCTATAAGGTTAACAGCAAATCAAGAAGATTTTGGAAGCGGTGCAGGAAATAAAAGTGGTAGTACTACAGCAAGTGCAACGCTTACAGCAAACAATGCAACTAATAATGCTACAAGGAATTATTATGTATATTTAGATATTACAAGTAATAATTTTGAATATACAACAGTTGATGACCAAGCAGAATTATTATTAAAAATAACTGATCCAGATGGAACAGAAGTAACGAATATATCTGGTTTAACAAGAAAAACAAGTGGAGGAGTAACAGGATTTGATATAACAACATCTACAGGACTCATCACAATAGCAGATAATTATGAAATAACATCAACAGGTACAGTAACCCAAGAATGGCAAATAGAAGTAATATTTGCAAACTTAGATAGTGATCAAAATGCTAATACCGGAAAGTCATTTAGTGCAACATTAATGATACAAGAAGAGGCATATGAATATACATTAGCAGATGTATGTCCAGATGGAGGGAATTTAGCAAGTTGTATAGCAGATTTAAATACACTAGCAGGAGATGGTGCTGGTAATTTATACTATCACGATGGTATAGGAAGTTATACAAATGCCGATCAAGAAGCGGGTGATTATTCTTATAGATATAGTGGAGCCGATCCAAATAACTATGTATGTTTTGGAGCAACAGGAGCAGATTGTCAAGATGAAGATAACCAATATCGAATAATCGGGGTATTTAATAATCAAGTCAAACTAATCAAAGCAACAAGTTATGGAAACTATGCATGGGATGCAGATAGTGTAAATACATGGGATGAAAGTACAAAACCAGATATATATACCACATTAAATGAAACATACTATAATACATTAGGAAATGAATGGCAAAATCTAATAGCAGAGTCAACTTGGCAAGTCGGAGGAATGGCATTGAGTAGGACAAATACAGCAAAACAATATTATGATGTAGAAGTAGGAACAGGCCAAAGTGGGTATGAAGAAACAATGAAAATAGGCTTAATGTATGTATCAGATTATGGATATGGGGCAAGTCCAGAAAAATGGACAACAGCGTTATATGCAAACAATTACAGAACACATAATTGGCTATATTTAAGTTCATTTGAATGGTTAATTTCCCGTACTACGGCCCGTACTACGGGCGGTACCGATTCTGCGTTCAGCGTGGTTTCCGGCTTCATTGGTAGCGTGCTTAGCGGCATTGTGGGCAATTCGTATGTTGTTCGCCCGTCCTTTAGTCTGACATCCACAGCTACAATTTCCAGTGGTACAGGAACAAGTTCTGATCCATTTGTGTTAAATCTTGGCTAAGCAAATGCTTGTCTACGCGCCGTACGGTGCGAGGCAAGCGGGGCATACTTTTTGCTATGAGTGATAAAGGTTGATAAAATAGATTGATGAAAATTAAAAGCCGTGTCTGCACCGTAAGGTGCAGGTGTGGCATCGCGAAAAATAAATGTCAAATTAAAAAAATTTTGCTTATTTTTATAGGGTAATCTTGTGATAAATTTCCCGTAATACGGACAATACCGATAATGCGTTTATTGTGAATTCCAACAACGGTGGTAACGTGAATAACGACAATGTGAACAATACGAATGCTGTTCGCCAGAGTCCTTAACAGTTCTAGAGTTATAAGATTAAGGTTTTATGAAGGATGAGGTTAAGGACAAAGATTATCCTTGGGAAACCCCTAAATAAGAAATATAGATGGAAGTGTATACGTACACTTCCTATATACTATATTAATTTAAGAAAGGATAAGCAAAATGAAGAAATATTTAAAATTATATAAAAATGGTAAATTTTATAATGCCTTTGGTGATGATGGAATAATTATCCATTATTTACTTGGCTATAAATATCTAGAATATAAAAATTCAGTAGGATTTCCTGTAAGTGCTTATAACAAAGTTATAGGTAGATTACGTAAAATGGAAATTCCTTTTTTAATATATGATAAAGATGTATTAATGGAAAAAGAAGATGGAATAAGTAAGAAATATAATGAAGTATTAAAGATAGCTTTAAGTAAGTATGATATGGAAAAAAGAGTAAATAGGATAATTGATAAAGTAAATAACTGTTCTATTGAAGAACTAGAGGATAAGTTTATAAATGAATGATAAGTTTTTAATAATAAAGTATCTTAAGAAATTTATTATTAGTATAGAAGCTATTATAATGACTTTTCCCAAGAAAGATATAATAAGTAGGAATATGATATATAATGACTTATTAGAAGTATTAGAACTTATAATAATGGCTAATTATGAAGTAAACAAAGATGTTAAACATAATTATCAAATTAAAGCAATTGCTAAAATAAATAAGATAGATTTTTATTTAGAAAGAGCATATAAATTAAAGTATATTAGTGAAAAACAAGTAATAAATAAAAGTAATGAATTACTTAAAATTAATAAGATGTTATATAAGTGGTGTAGTAATGGATAATATAACTATTAGTAATTTATTAAGTATTTATGATAAAGAAATAAGTAAGAATGTTAAGAATAAGAGAAAATTATATAATTTTGATGTAAATAAAATGCAAAATATTAGTAATATTAAAAGAATGTTAGAAAGTGACAATGTTGGACACGATAAATATAATATATTTTTAATATATGAACCTAAGTGTCGATTAGTAATGTCATTAAGTATTAGAGATAAAATAATTAATCATTATGTAACTAGGTATATATTAGAAAATAAATTAACTAAGTATTTAGATGATAGAAATGTTGCAACTAGAAAGAATATGGGAACTGATTATGGAATTAGGTTAGTTAAGAAATATTTGATTAAGTTAAAAAGTAAATGTAAGAAGTTTTATATACTTAAACTTGATATAAGTAAGTATTTTTATAATATTGATCATAAGGTATTATTAAGTATGTTAGCTGATAAATTAGATAGTAGAGAATATGAATTGATTAAAAGTATTATAGATAGTACTAATAGAGAGTATATTAATGTAATAATAAATAATATTAAAGGTAGTAGAGATATACCATTATATGAATATGGTAAAGGTATTCCAATAGGTAATATGACTAGTCAGTTTTTAGCGATATATTATTTAAGTAAGTTAGATTACTATATAATACATAATTTACATTTGAAGTATTATGTGAGGTATATGGATGACTTTGTAATAATGAGTGAAGATAAAAAGTATTTGGAAGAATGTAAGAGGGTAATTATTGATAAATTAAAAATAGAATATAAGTTAGATATTAATAAGAATAAAAGTAATATAGTTAGTTCTAAAGGTGGATTTAACTTTTTAGGATATGTATTTAAAGTAATAGATGATAAATTGATTATCACGCTTAGAAAATGTAATAGGGAGAAAATTAAGAAGAAGGTTAAGGAAGTAAGTTATTTAGTAAATAATAATAAACTAAGTTATTATAAAGCATTTTGTACTATTATGAATTATAAATATGGATTTAAGTATGCAAATAATCTTAAAGTAAGTAGGATAATAAGTAAGTATTTATGAAGAATAAGTATTGGTTTTTTAAAAGAATTTATAAGGATTATGTAATAGTATTTGATAATAATATTAGTTATGGGATAGATAAAGATTTAATAAAATATATTAAATGTAAGGATATTAATTGTGTTATAGTGGATAGGGAATGTAATATTAAAGTAATTGAGTGTAGTAATAATAATTATTATAAGTATGTAATAAGGGAAAGTGTGATAAAAATACTTGAATAAATTTATGTAATTTGGTATATTATATATGTAAGTGTTACCCATAGTGGTGGGTAGCATCTACTTTGGTGTAGACGCTATTTTAGCGTCTTTTTTCCTTTATATCAGCTATTAAACTGAGTATAATAATTATCATTACTAAATAAAATTCATTATCGTTCATGACCTCACTCCCCTTTCACCCTGATCTCCCAAGGTACCCCCTGAGAAAAAGAATTACTCAAAAAGCAAAGTAGACGCTCCCACTATGGGTAACGGTTAATTATTCTAAAGTTAAAATATTAAAAATACAAGAAAAATCGTACGACAAAATTCGGCATCATGGACAATTAGAAAAATAACTGATATGATTATGGTGGTGGTAATTATGAATGAAAATATGCTTAATCATAATAAATATTTAAGTAAGTATGCAACACTTGATAGTGATGCGATATATTTGCGTGATGTAATGAATGATTTTAGAACGCCTTTTTTTAGAGATATAGATAGGATTATATACACACTAGCTTTTACGAGATATAGCGATAAAACCCAAGTATTTTCTTTTAAGAGTAATGATCACTTAACGAAGAGAATGATTCATGTGCAATATGTCAGTAAGATTGCCAGAACTATCGGAAGAGCGCTTGCTTTAAATGAAGACTTGATTGAGGCAAGTGCGCTTGGTCATGATTTGGGACATACTCCTTTTGGGCATGTCGGAGAAGAAATTTTAAATAAGATAAGTTTAGATTGTGGTGAAGGATATTTTAATCATAATATTCATAGTGTAAGACTTTTAATGTATATCGAAAACTATGGTAAGGGTAAAGATATAACTTTACAAACACTTGATGCTATCATGTGCCATAATGGAGAACTTCCGCAATCGGAATATCATCCTGTAAAAAAGACGAAAGAAGAATTTTTAAAAGAGTATAAACTAAGTTATAAAGATAAAACTATAATAAAAAAACTTAGACCAATGACTTTAGAGGGCTGTGTAGTAAGAATTAGTGATTTGATAGCTTATTTAGGAAGAGATATTGAAGATGCAATGCGTCTTAATATAGTAAGTTTTAAAGATATTCCTGATAGTATAAAGAAATACTTGGGTAATAATAATCGGGATATAGTAAATTCTTTAATAAATGATGTAATAGAAAATAGTTTAGATAAGAGTTATATTAAAGTAAGTGATGAAGTATATAATGCAATTGTTGATTTAAAAGATTTTAATTATAAAAATATATATGCTAAGGCTTATACAAAAGAAGAAAGAATAAGTTTAGAAAGAATGCTTAATACATTATTTAATTGTTATATGAATGATTTAAAATATAATAATAAAGATTCTAATATTATTAAATCATATTTAAGTAATATGAGTGATGAATATAAAAATAGTAATAGTCATGAACGAATAGTAATTGATTATATCGCAGGGATGACGGATGATTATTGCCGAAGCGAGTATAATAAATATGTAAAACTTGGTAATACTATTAATGAGGTGCAAAATGATTTATAAAACATATAAATGTAATTCTTTTAACGTCCATACGATTAAGACTGATAAATTTAAAACAAGTCATATGGAAATAGTTTTTCGAAAAAGTGTTGTAAAAGAAGAATTGGGAGCTTATTCATTTTTATTAGATATGTTATCAGAGACTAGTAAAAATTATCCCAAAAGGCAAGACTTGATAGTAAAACTTGAAGAATTATATAAAACCAGTATTTATGGACTTACTACTAAGACTGGAAATCTTTTAAATGCTTCACTTATTGTTGATTTTATTAATCCGGATTTGATTGAAGAGGAAAATTACTTAGAAAATGTATTAAAATTGCCTTTCGAGTTATTACAACATCCAAATGTTGTAAATGAAGAATTTGATTTAAAACAATTTAATATAATTAAAGAAAGAATAAAAAGGGAAATAAATAGTATTAAAGATAATTCGTTTAAGTTGGCAATTGGTAATGCTTTTAAAGTGATGGATGAAAGTAGCCCTACAAGTTATTCAATTTTAGGAACTATTGAACAGTTAGATAAAATTACACCGGCATCTTTATATAAAACTTATAAGAATTTATTTAAAAAATGTGTTTGTGATATATATATTATTGGTAATTTAGATATGGATGAGGTAGTGAGTTTAATTAAGAAATATTTTAAACATCGTTATATAAACAATGATATTTTTAATTTGGATGTCGATAATCATTTTAGAAAAAAAGAAATTATAAAGACAGAAAAGTCTGAAAATATTCAAGCTAATATGGTAGTAATATATAATATTGATGCTTTAAGTGAAGAAGAGAAGCATGTAACTTTTCAAGTATTTAATTATATTTTTGGTAATGGGGGACTTACTAGTAAATTATATAAACAAATTAGGGAAGAAAATAGTTTATGTTATAGTATTAATAGTCTTTATATGAAATATGATAAATTGTTAGTTATTCATGTTTCGCTTGATAATAAAAATACTAAAAAAGCTGTTTCTTTAATTAAAAAATGTTTAAAAGATATGATTAGTGGGGACTTTAGTTTAGAAGAGCTGGAAGATGCTAAAATGAATTTAATTATGGCATTAGATTTAGCTAATGATAATAATGTAGCTATCTTAAATAATTATGTATTTAATTATTTGGATAATTTACCAGAGATAGATAAAAGGAAAGAAATGTTAAAGCAAGTTAGTAAAGAAGATGTTATAAGGGTCGCTAAAAAACTTAAAATTAATACTGTTTATGTTTTAGAAGGTGGTGGAGAAAATGCGTGAGTTAGTACTAGAAGGATTAAATGAGAATATTTATGAATATACCACCAAAACTGGATTAAAAGTATATATGTGGGTTAATGAAAAAGTAAATAGTTGTTTTATGAGTTTGTCGGTTAAATATGGTTCTTTGCATACTAAATTTAAAGTGGGGGGAAAAGTTTATGAAACTCCAAATGGTGTAGCTCACTTTTTAGAACATATTAAATTTAATTTGCAAGATGGCGTAACCGCTCATGATGAATTTTATAAAATTGGGGGAGATTCTAACGCATTTACAACATTTAAATATACATCTTATGTAGTTTTTGCAACGCAAAAGAAGGAAGAAAATTTAAATTTGTTATTGGATTTCGTCTATAATCCCTATTTTACTAAAAAAATGATTGCTAAAGAAAAGGGAATTATTATTGAAGAGGCCAATATGAGTAATGATGACCCTTATTCAAAGATTTTTTATGATAACTTAAAAAATGTTTTACAAAAAAGTAATTATCGCAATCTAATTACTGGGGAAGTTGAAGATATAAAAAATATTAGTTTGGAAGATGTGAAAAATGCTTATAATACTTTTTATCATCCGGAAAATATGTTTTTAGTTATTACTGGAAACTTTAATCCTTATGAAATGGCTAAAGTTGTGGAAGATAATTTAACTAAAAAGAGTTTTGTTAAATATAAAGATCCAGAAATTATAAAAATAAGTGAACCAAAAAAAGTAACAAATGATTATTTAGAAGAAGAGATGAATATAACTTATCCAAAAGTTAAATACTCTTTAAAAATACCTGTTAATAAATTTAAAAATATTAATGTCTTAGATTTAAAAATGGCCATAAACTTACTGATGAATATCAATTTTGGAGCAACTAGTGATTTTAGATCTGATTTATTATTAAAAGGGCTTATTTCTAGTATGGGATATAGTGTGGATATTTATGAAGAGTATGTAGTTATTACATTAACTTATAGCACTAATTATTATGAAGAGATAATTAAATTAACAAAAGAAAAATTAGATAATTTAGATGTGAATGATAATGATGTTGTAAGAAAGAGAAATGCAACTGTAGCAACATTGATTCTTGATTATGAAGATGTTGAACAAGTAAATTTAAAAATACAGGATGATATAATAAATGAAGGAAAAATAATTGTTGATATGAAAAGGCGGGTAGCAAATATTAATAAAGAGGTACTTAGCAATCTATTAAAATATATTGGAAATGATAATGTGGCAATAACTGTATTTAAGCCAAAAGAAAACCAAGAAAGTTAAATTTTTCTTGGTTTTAATATTATCTGTTATAGAATTCAACAATAAGTTGTTCATTAACTTCAGGATTAAGTTCACTTCTTTCTGGTGTTCTTAAGTATTTACCAGTTAAGTTTTTCTTATCCATTTCTAAGAATGCTGGAACAGTTCTATTTTGTTCAAGTGAATCAATAATAGCAGGATGATTCTTAGAGTTTTCTTTAATAGAAATGATATCTCCAACTTTAATAGTGTAAGAAGGAATATCAACCTTTTTGCCATTTACTAAAATATGGCCATGGTTTACTATTTGACGAGCACTTCTTCTTGTTCTAGCCATTCCTAAACGGTATACCATGTTATCAAGTCTTGATTCAAGTAACATAAGTAAATTTTCCCCAGCAATACCTTTCATCTTAGAAGCTTTTTCAAAAGTATGTCTAAATTGTTTTTCGTTTAAACCATATAAAGTTCTAACTTTTTGTTTTTCTTGCATTTGGATGCCGTATTCACTAAGTTTCTTACGACGACTTTGACCATGTTGCCCTGGAGCATATGGTCTTTTAGCTAAATCTTTACCATTTTCTAGTGTTGAAAAACCTAATCTTCTAGACTTTTTATAAGCTGGTCCTGTGTATCTTGCCATAATTTCTCCTTTCTTTATATTTGCAGAAGGTTTATTCGTTATATCAAAGTTATAGGGAGTTTAAATTAATTTTTCTAGGGCAGTCCTAGATACTTTATTCCGAAGATTCCGGTTTAAACACATTATAATTTGATATAACACTGCCATAAAACTTGTGCGAATATATTATATAATAAGTGTATGATTAATGTCAAATAATTTTGGGATAATTATGATATAATGGAGTCGGAGGGTACAAATGAATAAAGATTTACAAAAATATTTAGAAAATGTCATTATGCCTAAAAATGATTTGAATGATGCTGCTCATAATAGAGAACATGTAAATTATGTAAGAAGGCGTAGTAAAAAATTTGCTAGTAATATAGAAGGATTAAATTTGGATATGGTTGATACAATAGCAGTTTATCATGATGTTGGGCATAGTATAGATGCGAAAAATCACGAAATGGTTTCCGCGATTATTTTGGCAAGTGATGAAAATTTGCGAGACTATTTTAATGAAAAAGAAATTGTAGTGATGGCTCAGGCTGTCGAAGATCATCGAGCAAGTAAGAATAATGAGCCTAGAAGTATATATGGACGCATTGTTTCATCTGCAGATAGAAATACTTCTGTGGATCAACTTTTAAGAAGAACATATGCTTACCGTCTTAAACATATGCCAAATGCCAGTGTTGATGAAATTATTATAGAATCTTGGAAACATGCGGTCAATAAGTTCGGGCGCGAAGGATATGCTATAGAGAAAATGTATTTTTTAGATGATGAATATGAACAATTTTTAAAAGATGTGCAAGAATTAACTGATAATCCTATCGAATTTAGAAAAAGATATATTAGTGTTAATGAAATTAATTTAGGAAGATTAAGAAAAAAATAAAGAGCCTTTTGGCTCTTTATTCAACTGTTACTGATTTAGCTAGATTCCTTGGTTTATCAATATCACATTTATTATTTTTAGCTACTTTGTAAGCGAGTAATTGAAGAGGGATTATTGTTAAAATGCTTTCTAGTAAAGGGTGAATTTTAGTAATTTTAATAAATTCATCATAAAAATCTTCTTTTGGCTCTTCATTACTTACATAAATTACATAAGCTCCCCGAGCTTTTACTTCTTTAATATTACTGATTGTTTTTTCAATTAGATTTTTATCAGTAGCAATAGCAATAACAGGAGTATTTTTTTCAATTAGAGAAATAGTTCCATGTTTTAATTCTCCAGCTTGATAAGCAACGCTATTGATATAAGATATTTCTTTTAATTTTAAACTTCCTTCCATTGATAGAGCATAATCAATACCACGTCCGATAAAAAATATTTGTTTATTTTGATATATTTTATCTGCAATGTTAAAGTATGATTCATAATTAGCAATTGTATCTTTAATTAATTTAGGCATTTTTTCTAAATCAGTAAATATTTTAGCTAATTCATCTTCTTTGATGCATTTATTTTGATATCCTAAATAAATAGCCAGTAAACTAAATATAGCTAATTGAGCAAGGTATGCTTTAGTTGTGGCAACAGCTATTTCGCAGCCAGCTTTAATATATATAACATGCTCAGCTTCTCTAGCAATACTACTACCAATAACGTTAACAATAGCCATAGTAGTTATGCCATCTTCTTTGGCTTTGCGTAAAGCCGCCAGAGTATCAGCGGTTTCACCGGATTGAGATACTAATATGACTAAGGTATTTTTATCATAAAAACATTTTTTATAGCGATATTCACTGGCTACTTCAACATTTACTGGAGTGTTTGCATATTCTTCAATTAGACTTTTGCCAACCAAGCCAGTGTGATAAGCAGAACCGCAGGCAACAATGTCTATTTTGGAAAATTTTTTTAGAAAAGAGAAATTTTTTTCTAAAGAATCGATAGTTCCATCAAAATAGAAATTAATAGTATCACTAAATACTTTATCTTGTTCATGGATTTCTTTTAGCATAAAGTGTTCGTAACCGTTTTTAGCAGCAGCAGCAAAAGTTCCTGCAAATGTATTAATCTTTTTATTTATAACTTGTAAGTCTTTGTCATAAACAGTTATTTTATCAGATTCAATTTTGGCAATTTCATAATCATCTAATAAAATATATTTATTAGTAAATTCTAATATTGCAGGGACATCTGAGGCAATAAAATTGCCATATGCAGCAGATGCAACAATTAATGGGCTAGTATTGCGCATGGCATAAAGAGTTGATGTATCATCACTACAAAGGATGCCAAAAGCATATGATCCTCGAAATTTTTGACTAGCAATATGTAGTGTTTTTAAAATATCTTTTTCTTCTTTGTATATATCATCAAAAGTAGCACAAGCAACTTCAGTATCGGTTGCTGATTTGAACTTATATCCTTTATTAATTAATTCATTTTTTAATTCACTATAGTTTTCAATAATACCATTATGAACAATGGTAAATTTACCTACAGTATGAGGGTGAGCGTTTGTTTTATTTGCTTCTCCGTGTGTTGCCCATCTGGTATGACCGATACCATTATAAGCATCTTCATTAAAATTTAAAAGTTTTTTTAGATTGGCAATTTTCCCTTCTTCTTTAATTGTTTCGATTTTTCCATCTTTAAAATAGGCAATACCAGCGGAATCGTAACCGCGATATTCCAATGCTTCTAAGCCATGAATGATTTTAGGTATACATTTATCACGACCTATAAAGCCAATTATTCCACACATAAAATTTCCTCCATACAAAAAATTTGTATGTGATATATCTTTTGTTACAATTTTGATTTTGTTTTTTTAATATATCTAACGACTATACTAATCCGTAACTACATCCGCCGAAAAATTCGATAATAGTTATCCTCGTCACCTTTTATTAGGTCTGGCGCTAACAAATAAATTTTTCCTCCTTTTATTTTATTTGTTTTTATCATTATATTATATTTTTTTTAGTTTTGTCAAAATATTGTAATTTGAATATAAAAGTAATATAATTTAAATGGTGAATTTATTGATGAAGAAAAAAGAAAAAGTTACAAAAG
This sequence comes from uncultured Bacilli bacterium, assembly GCA_944363815.1. Classification (GTDB taxonomy): domain Bacteria; phylum Bacillota_I; class Bacilli_A; order RF39; family UBA660; genus Onthocola_B. Next base: position 11,742 of record CALVVI010000003.1, read on the forward strand.
TAGAGGTTATTAGCCCTAAAACTAACAATTCGGATAATTTGAGTAAAACTTTGATATTAGGCTTAGTTGGTTTAGTTTTGTTACTTATTCCAGGTACTTTAAATAAATTAATAGGTATTTTTATTGGGGCTTCCCTGTTAATTGTAGGAATAATTCAAATTATTAAATATACTAAAGATAAAGAAAATAATAATTTGATTATGATATCTGGAATACTTTATAGTGTATTAGGGATAATAATTATAATATATCCTTATTCGATTATTAATTTAGTAACTATATGTTTAGGAGTATATTTGTTAATTAATGGCTTATTAAAGATTAAAGTAGCAATTAATTTAAAAAATATTACTAATAAATGGATTGGGACTTTGGTAATGGGAATTGTAACTATTATTTTAGGTATTCTTTTAATATTTAATCCTTTTGCAGGTATAACTATTACGAAGCTTGCTGGGGCATTTTTAGTAATTGTAGCTATATTTGATTTGGTTGATACTTATGTAATTCAAAAGTAGATGCTTTAAGCATCTTTTAAAATGCAAAAAAACTTGCATGATATACTATTTTTGGGTATAATTATTTTAAAGAAAATAGGAAGTGTAATAGATGCGCAAAATAATTGCTAGTTTGGATATAGGTAATCATACTATTAAACTTGTAGTTGGAGAAATAGTTCGGGGAAAACTAAATATTTTGGCGTGTGTTGATACTCCAGCTCGAGGAATAAAAAAAGGTTTTGTAATTAATCCTGAAAGCGCTATTTTAGCCTTGGAAGAAGTTTTTAAAAAAGGCGAGGAACAAATTGGCTTACCTATTAAAAAAGTAATTGTTAGTGTACCTAGTAATGGTATTGAATGTTTTTTAAGTGAGGGGTATACATCAATAAATAATGAAAGTGGTATTGTTACTAGTAATGATATAGTTAGATCTATGCAAGCAGCTGTTTATAATAAAATTATGGATAATCGGGAGTTAGTGAGTATTTTACCAACAAAGTTTTTAATAAATGATAATGAAGTTACAACTAATCCTCTTTCTATGCATGCTGATAAATTAAATGTTAAAGCTGTAGTGGTAACAGTTCCTAAGAAAAATGTGACACCAATTATAAAGAGTTTGGAAAAAATTGGGGTGGAAGTTGTTGATATTACAATTGGTGCTTTAGGAGATTATTATGAATTTAAAACTAATAAAAATATTAATGAAGTTGGGGCGGTTATTAATATTGGAGCATCGAAAACTACAGTATCTATTTTTAATAAAGGGATAATTACGAATAGTGAAGTAATTGATATGGGGGGAGATAATATCGATTATGACTTGGGATACGTTTATAAAATTAATAGAAAAGAGTCTTTGTTAATAAAAGAAACAATTGCTCTTGCTGATAAAAATATTGCTCAAGCTAATGAAGCAGTGATTGTTGAAGATAAAAATGGTGATAAGATAAAAATCAATCAATATAGTGCAAGTGAAATAGTAATGAGCAGGCTTGAAGAAATACTAAATTTAGCAAAAAAACAAATAAATCTCTTAACAAAAAAGCAAATTAGTTATATAATTGTTACAGGGGGAGTAACAGAAACTGCAGAATTTAAAAATATAGTCGATTATGTTTTTAAAAATGCAAGTATTGGCGAAGTTAGAGAAATAGGTGCTAGACATAATAAATATGCTACCTCTGTAGGTCTTATTAAATATTATGATAGTAGACTTAGACTTCGAAATAGAGATTTTTCAATATTTAGTGTTGAAGAACAAGAAGAATTAAGTGGAATACATAAAAAAGTAAATATTTCCGAAAATTCAATTTTAGGAAAGTTGTTTGGTTACTTTTTTGATAATTAAGGAGAATGTTTATGAATGGATTACAGATGGATCAAATTGCTAAAATAAAAGTAGTTGGTGTCGGCGGCGGTGGATGTAATGCCGTAAATCGAATGATTGAAGAAGGGGTAAAGAGCGTTGAATTTTATGTTGTCAATACTGATTTACAAGTTCTAAATAGTTCTTTATGTCCAAATAAAATCCAAATAGGTAAAAATATTACTGGTGGTCGAGGAGCTGGGGCTAATCCAGAGGTTGGTAGAGCTGCAGCTTTAGAAAGTAAGACTGAGTTAGAAGAAGCTTTACAAGGAGCAGATATGGTTTTTGTTGCATGTGGCCTTGGTGGTGGTACTGGTACTGGTGCAGCTCCAATTATTGCAGAAATTGCTCAAGAAATGGGATCGCTTACTGTTGGAATTGTGACAAAACCATTTAGATTTGAAGGAAAAAGAAGAATGGAAAATGCATTGGTGGGCTTAGAAGAATTAAGACAACATGTTGATTCATTAATCATTATTCCAAATGATCGCTTAAGAGAAATAATTGATAAAACGACAAGCTTTGATGATGCATTTAAAGAAGTAGATAATGTTTTACACCGTGGGGTACAATCAATATCTGACTTAATTGCAGTAACTGGGGTAATCAACCTAGACTTTGCAGATGTTAAGACAGTTATGGAAAAAAGTGGTACAGCAATCATTGGTATTGGTTGCAATGCTGGAGAAAATAGAGCGATTGAAGCCGCACGTCAAGCGGTTGCTAATAGTTTACTTGAAGCAACAATTGAAGGAGCAACAAATGCAATTGTCAATGTAACTGGTGGTAAAAATCTTACCTTGTTTGAAATAGAAGATGCTGTTGAAACAGTTAGAGAAGCAGCAAATTCAGATATAAATATTATATTTGGGGCAATAAAGAATGAAAACTTAACTGATGAAGTTATTGTTACAGTTATTGCTACCGGATTTGATGAAGAAACTGGGGAAGAAGCTTTATTTAGTGATGAACTTCCTAAAAGAAGAAGTAAACCACAAGAAGTAGATGATGAATATGAGATTCCACCATTCTTGAGAAGTGATAATTTTTAGGTTCTAGTTAATCTAGAACTTTTTTTGTGCCATAAAATTTTGTTAATTTAAAAAATTATTGATAGTACTTGTGATTTTTTGTAATTTTTGAAGATTTTTTTGCAAAAAAACAAAGGAAATTTTAAAAAATACTGATTTGCGTTAATTAAAATGTTTTGCTATTATAGGATAAATTTATTACAAGGAGATTTATGAATTATTATAATGAAATAAAAAACGAACTAATAAATAATGAAATAACCAAAAAAGTAAAAGATTATAGTAAAAACAGAAGTGATTTAACTACATATTACAATGTTGGCAAGTTGCTTAGTGAAGCAGGTAAGCGTTATGGTGAAGGTATTATTAAACAGTACTCAATAAAATTAACAAATGAACTAGGAAAAGGTTATACAATTACTAGACTAAAATATATGAGACGATATTATGAAGTGTTGACAAAAGGTCCGACATTGTCGGACCTTTTGAGTTATTCACATTATTGTGAATTGATTTGGTTTGAAGATTTTAATAAAATAGAATATTATATAAAAATAACTATTGAACAAAATTTATCTGTTAGACAGCTTCGGGAACGAATAAAAAATAAAGAATATGAAAGATTAGATGATATTACTAAAGAAAAATTAATATCTAAAAAAGTAACTACAGTAGAAGATTTTATTAAAAATCCTATTGTTATTAAAAATAACAATAATAGAGAAATTATTTCTGAAAAAGTATTGCAAAAGCTTATACTTGAAAATCTTCCATTTTTTTTAAAAGAATTAGGTAATGGTTTTACATTTGTTGAAAATGAATACAAGATAAAAATAGGTAATAGCTATAATTATGTTGATTTTTTACTATTTAATTATGAATTTAATTGTTTTGTAGTAGTTGAACTTAAAGTAACTGAACTTAAAAAAGAACATATAGGTCAAATAGAAGTATATATGAATTATATAGATAAAAACTTAAGAAAAATAACTCAATATAAAACTATAGGAATTATTATATGTAAGAAGGATAATAAATTTATCACGGAATATTGTAGTGATTCTAGAATACTTAGTAAAGAATACAAACTGGTTTAGGGGGTACAAATGAATTATTATAAGGAAATCAAAAATGAACTAATAAATAATGAAATAACTAAAAGAGTTAAAGATTATAGTAAAAATAGAAGTGACCTTACTGCTTACTATAATGTTGGCAAGTTACTTAGTGAAGCTGGTAAACATTATGGTGAAGGTGTTATTAAAGAATATTCTGAAAAGTTAATTAAAGAACTTGGAAAAAAATATTCTTATAGATCACTAAATTATATGTTAAGATTTTATAATTTTCAAAATTTGCAGTCAATAACTGCAAATTTGACATGGGGACATTGGATTGAATTACTTTCAATTAAAGATATCAATAAGATAAAGTATTATATTAAACAATGTGAAAACCTGTTGTTAACGACTAGACAATTGCGTGAACGAATAAAAAATAAAGAATATGAAAGGTTAGATGAAGTTACCAAAAGTAAATTAATAGATGATGTTTCTCCAACAATTGTAGACTTAATCAAAAATCCCATTGTTATAAAGAATAACAATAATAAAGAAATGCTTTCAGAGAAAGTGTTGCAAAAGATTATATTAGAAGATTTAGATGATTTCTTAAAAGAATTAGGTGATTCATTTTGTTATATTGCTAATGAATACAAAATAAAAATTGGTAATAGCTATAATTACATCGATTTACTCCTTTATAATATTAAATTTAATTGCTATGTTGTAGTAGAACTAAAAGTAACTGAACTTAAAAAAGAACATATTGGTCAAATAGAAGTATATATGAATTATATAGATAAAAACTTAAAAGGTGTTATGCAAGATAAAACAATTGGAATTATTATATGTAAGAAAGATAATAAATTTATAATGGAATATTGTAGTGATAAAAGAATTTTAAGCAAAGAATATCAACTTATATAGGAGGATTATGAATTATTATAACGAAATAAAAAATGAATTAATAAATAATGAAATAACTAAAAGAGTAAAAGATTATAGTAAGAATAGAAGTGACTTAACTACTTATTATAATGTAGGTAAGTTACTTAGTGATGCTGGTAAACATTATGGTGAAGGCGTTATTAAAGAATATTCTGAAAAGTTAATTAAAGAACTTGGAAAAAAATATAGTATAAGAGTTTTATACAAGATGCTGAAATTTTATAATTTTATAACGGATAAAAAATTGCCGACAGTGTCGGCAAAATTGACTTGGAGTCATTTTGATGAATTATTAAAACTTAAAAATATTAATTCGATATATTATTATATGTTAATATCTGATCAACAAAATTTATCAGTAAGACAACTTCGTGAACGAATTAAAAATAAGGAATATGAAAGATTAGATGATATTACTAAAGAAAAATTAATGTCTAAAAAAGTAACTACAGTAGAAGATTTTATTAAAAATCCTATTGTTATAAAAAATTCCATTAATAAAGAAATAATTTCTGAAAAAGCATTGCAAAGAATTATTATGGAAGATTTACCATCTTTTTTAAAAGAACTAGGTAATGGTTTTACATTTGTTGAAAATGAGTACAAAATAAGAATAGGTAATAGTTACAATTACATTGATTTATTACTTTATAATATTAAATTGAATTGTTATGTAGTTGTAGAACTTAAAGTAACTGAACTTAAAAAAGAACATATTGGTCAAATAGAAGTATATATGAATTATATAGATAAAAACTTAAAAGATATTATGCAAGATAAAACAATTGGAATTATCATATGTAAGAAAGATAATAAATTTATTATGGAATATTGTAGTGATAAAAGAATATTAAATAAAGAATATAAATTTGTATAGAAAAAACAGATTAAATGAATGGAGGTAATTTAATGTTAGATGTTATTGAAGATATAAGAAATGAATTTAAAATAAAATTAACTGATGATTTAGAAAAAGAAGTAATTGCTTTTTTAAATACTCAAGGAGGCAATATATTTATTGGAGTTGATGATACTGGTAATGTTGTTGGGCTTAATTTAGATGTAGATTTGTTACAAAGAACAATAAAGGATCGTATTAAAGATAATATTATGCCATCAACAATAGGTTTATATGATGTTGCAGTATTAGATTATGAAGATAAAAAATATATTAAAATAATTGTTGCTAGGGGAGTAGAAAGACCATATTATTTAAAAGGGATGGGGATGACTCCAGAAAGTTGTTTTATGCGTGTTGGTAGTGCAGTTCAAAGTATGCCATATGATATTATAAATAATACTTTTGTAAAAAGGGTTAGAAATTCATTAAAGAAAATAGAATCTCCAGAGCAGGATTTATCTTTTACGCAATTGAAAATATATTATGAAGAGAAAAAAATTATTGTTAATGATAATTTTTTGAGGCAGTTAGGTTTTTTCACAGATGATGGTTTATATAATATGAATGCATTTTTGCTTTCTGATAATAACAATATTCCCATTAGATTTGGAAAATATAGTGGGACACAAGCAATTGATTTGATAGAAAATGAAGATTTCGGTTGTTGTTCTATTGTTAAGGCAACTAAAAGTATGTTAGAGAAACTAAAGATAGAAAATAAAATATATACTAAAGTAGGGTATCCACAGAGGAAAGAAATTGAAATGTTTGATTTTGATGCAGTTAGAGAAGCGGTCATTAATGCTATTGTTCATAATGATTGGGCGAATGGTTATGCTCCAAAAGTAGAAATGTTTAGTGATAGGTTAGCAGTATCATCAAATGGTGGTATACAAGATAATATAACTGAGGAAGATTTTTTAAAGGGATTTTCTTTGCCTAAAAATCCTGAGTTAATGAAAGTATTTAGAGATTTGGAATTAGTAGAACAAATGGGTACTGGAATTATTAGAATTCTTAAAAGTTATTCTAAGCAATCTTTTGAATTTTTCCCAAATTTTATAAGAGTCAGTTTTCCCTTTAAGAAAAACAAATTTGATGAATCAAAGAAAATGGAGTTTAAAGATAAAGTTAATTTATCTATTACGCAGCAAGCAATTGTTAAATTAATGAGTGATAATCCTAGAATTACTCAAAAAGAGTTAGCTAGACTTTTAGATATTACAGTTAGAGCAATACAAAAAAATATAAAGTCCCTTATTGATTTAGGTGTAATTCAAAGATGGGGATCAGATAGAAAGGGAAAATGGAAAATCAATTCTAATAATTTATAGTATTAGAATTGATTTTCTACGAACTTTTCTACGAACTTTTCTACGAACTTTTCTACGAACTTTTCTACGAACTTTTCTACGAACTTTTCTACGAACTTTTCTACGAACTTTCTTACGAACTTTTCTACGAACTTTCTTGCGAACTTTCTTACGAACTTTCTTACGACGTTTTGAAATTTGTTCTTGCTAATAAAAAAATTTCCCAAACAATGGTTGGAAAATTTAGTTGGTTATTTATCTTTTTCATCAAGTGGTTCAAACAAAACTCTTATATCTATTCCAAGTACTTTAGCAAATGTCCATATAGTACCAAGACTAAATGTTTGTTTATAGTTAGGACTTTCTATATTCATAATAAATCCTTCACTATAGTTACACATCATAGCAAATTTAGTTATCGTTAGGTTCTTTAATTTACGCTGCTTCTTTAAATTTTGTCCAACAAGATAGTAGATATAGTTTTCATCATTTTTATTCATAAAAATTAATACCTCATCTTCCTATTAACAATTTTCTCATTTAATAAGTGAATTAATTTCACCTATTAGGTGATATTTGTGCTATAATAAAAATAAATAATAGGAGTGAGATAATGAATTTAAAATTGAATGTCAAAAAGAGAAGAGCGGTAATTATAGTAAGCGCACTAGTTTTATTTATTGGTATGCCAATGTAACAGCAGATACAACAGATAACCTACGATTTAATGTAGATAAAGATATTTATTTAAATCCAACCCAATTTAATGTAGTTGAAGGTGGAGATAATTTATCAGATACAGCAGTAGGAACAGCAACCCTTCTTGCTAATTCAACTACTAATAATTTTTCCACAACATATTATGTTTATTTTCAAATAAATTCTAATAATTATATTTATACAACAGAAGAACAAACACCAGAAATAATTTTAACTATAACTAATCCAAATGGAGAAGAAGTAACAAGTGTAGATGGACTAGATTATATAGATTCAGGAGAAGTAACAGGATTTGATATAACAACCAAAACAGGATTTTATAATATTGCAGAATTATATGAGATAACATCAGCATCAAGTATAAATGCAACAAAACAAGAATGGACATTTACAGTAACATTTATGAATTTAGATACAAATCAAGCTGAAAATGGAGGAAAAACTTTAGAAGCAGAAATTATATTAAGTAGAGAAGAAAAGGTAACCCTTGCAAATTATATAATAGACAATGTATATGTAGAAGATGGAGTAAACGGATTATATTACCATGATGGAGTTGGAACATATACAAATGCAGAATTAGAAGCTGAGGATAATGCATATCGATTTGCAGGTGGAGATTATGAAATAACTGATTCACATTTAGATACATATAGTCATATATATAATGAAATTGTTTTAGCAAATTGTGATAATGAATTACAATCAATTGGTAATGTGGATTGCGATTCTGGTAATTTATATTTTACGTTAGCGTACGATTCGTCAAGAACTCAATATTCCACAATGGAAAGTGCATTAGAAAAGGCTATAGAGGAAGGATATATAACGAAAAATAACGTTAAAAATAATATTCTAATTTATCTGTTTGAACAGATAATTTCGCATTGCTTAAAAAAATTTAATCTATCGACTTAGAACGACAAATTAGTCGTTCTTTTTTGTGTATAATCATATTGTGATTAATATGAAAATATATTTAGACTTAGTATTTATGCTTAATTTTATATATGATTTACTTTTGATGATGACTGTTGATATAACACTAAAAAGGCATACTAAGTTACGAAAGTTAATATTTAGTGCTATTCTCGGAGCATTATCCCTAGCTATTTTATTCCTTCCATGTGGGGAAATAATATTATTTATTCTTAAGGTGGTTACTAGTGCTCTTATGATATTAATTGCTTTTGGATATAAAAACATTAAATATTTTTGTACTAATATGATTTATTTATACATGACTAGTGTAATACTCGGAGGATTCTTATATTTTTTAAATGTAGAATTTAGTTATAAAAGAGAAGGAATGGTTTTTTATTTTGATGGCATGAGTGTTAATTATATTTTACTTTTGATTATTGCACCAGTAATATTGTTTTTGTATGTAAGGGAACATAAAAGATTTAAGAGTACATATAATTATAATTATCGAGTAAGTATTGTTTTTAAAAATGGTAAATGTTTGGAATGTAATGGATTTTTGGATACTGGAAATAAATTAAAAGATCCAATAACTAAAAAATATGTTGTACTTGTTAATAAAAAAGTATTAGTACCATATATAAATATAAGAAGTCCTATGTATGTAACTTATAAAACTGTTGGGTATCAAGGGTTAATTGAGTGTTTTAGTATTAGATATATTAAAGTAAATAATCAGATATTTAAAAATTATTTGGTGGGTATCATACCTGAGAAAATAAATTTAAATGGCAGTGATTGTTTACTTAATTATAAATTAATGGAGGATATAAATGTTTAGAAAATTAATTGAGTTTTTAAAAGCAAAGTATAATGAAGTCTTTTTTGTGGGGGCAACTGATAAATTGCCACCACCACTTAGTAAGGAAGAAGAATTAGCATATTTAATTAAAGCACAGCAAGGAGATACTGATTCTAGAAATAAGTTAATTGAGCATAATTTAAGATTAGTTGTTTTTTTAGCTAAAAAATATGAAAATACTACTTATGATATTGAAGATTTAGTAAGTATTGGGTCGATTGGTTTAATTAAAGGTATTAATACGTATAAAATTGATAAAAATATTAAGCTTGCTACTTATGCTTCTAGATGTATAAGTAATGAAATATTAATGTTTCTAAGAAAGAATAAAAGAAAGAGAAGTGAAGTATCACTAGAAGAAGCCTTAAATTATGATAGTGAAGGTAATGAACTACATTTAGAAGATATTTTAGGGACTGATGCCGAATTAGTTCCTAAAGAGTATGAAAAAAAGGTTGATAAAGAATTGTTGAGTAGAGAAATTGAAGCCCTTAGTCCAAGGGATAAAGAAATTATGACTTTAAGATATGGACTTAATAATACAGTGGAGTATACGCAAAAAGAAGTAGCAGAAATGTTAGGAATTAGTCAATCCTATATTTCAAGAATTGAAAAAAAAGTGGTAAGAAAATTAAGTCAGGTTATGCATTAATTTTTCTTACCAAGTAATTCGTCGATAGAGACATGATACTTTTTAGCAATAGCATATAAAAAGTCAGTTTTAATTAAGACTTTTCCAGTTTCATAAGCAGAATAAGTTGAAGATGTTGTATTTAATGAGATAAAAATATCTTTTTGAACTAAGTTATGCATTTTGCGAAGAATCCGTAAATTTTTTCCAACAACTTTGGCATCTAAATCAATAACTCTATATTTACTAGTAGCGTTTGATAGTCCTGTTAAGTAGTCAATACTAACTTTATAATAATCACTAAGCTTATTTAAACGTCTTAGAGGAATAGTATCTTTACCTGTTTCCCATCCGGCATAAGTAGATCTTTCAACATTTAAAATTTTGGCTATTTGTTTTTGGGTAAGATTATGTTCTTCCCGTATTTCTCGAAGTCTTTCAAATTTCATGTAATCACCGAATTTATTTTCTCATTAATATTATTATTTTCTAGAAAACGTGGGAAAATACGAGAAAATGTGTTATTATTAAATTAAGATAAGGGAATGATTTTATGATTAAAATTACAGATAGTAAAGAAACAATAATTTTAACTAAGGAAGATATTTTGATAATTGATAATTACATTATAATTAAGCCTATTCATAAATATTGGGTAGTAAAATTATTTATTGTGGTTGAAAAAGGATTTTTAAAAGAGATTATTAAAGCTTATGATATCGAGGAAGAACCTTTAGATCGGTTTAAAAGTAAAACTAAATTATCTGATACTTTGGTGCTTAGTGAAGGTGATTTTAAAAGATTTAAGAAGTTATATGAAAATATGCATAATAAAATTGATTATCGGAAAAAAGCAATTATTAAAGCATATAGTGAATTATTAAGTTATGAATATTTTCAAGCAACTGTATTAGAAGATAATCCGGGAATTACAATGGAAGAATTATTTGAAGATTTAGGGGATAGTTATAATTATGAGAAGTGTAAAGAAGAGATAATTGATTTAAGTAAAAAATATATTAAGGATAAGTATAATATAAAGTAGGTTGTATAAAATTTACTCCTTTTAGACAAAATATTGTTTGAAAGGAGTTTTAAATGTCTAAATATAAAGTGGATATAACTGGTATTAATACAAGTGAAATAAAAGTGCTTACTAATGAAGAAATGACTGAATTATTTGTTTTATATCAGCAAGGTGATATTAGTGCGAAAGAAAAATTAATTAGCGGGAACTTAAAACTAGTGTTAAGTATTTTAAGGTCTTTTAATCGCAGTGATATTAATTTAGATGATTTGTTTCAGGTTGGAGTGATTGGACTTATTAAAGCAATAGATAATTTTGATCTTTCTTATGGACTTAAATTAAGTACTTATGCTGTACCTTTAATTATTGGTGAGATTAAAAGGTATATAAGGGATAATACAGCAATGCGGGTAAGTAGAAGTATTAAAGATTTGGCTTATCAAATTATTAAATTTAAAGATGCTTACATGGCTAAAAATGGAATAGAGCCAAAATATAGTGTAATTGCCACTGAACTTGGAATTGAAGAATATAAGATAGCTTTTGCATTAGATGCTTTAAAAGATCCAACTAGTATATTTGAACCAATTTATAATGATGGGGGAGATACAATTTACTTATTTGATCAAATTGCTGATAATAAAGATAAAAATAGTGATAAAGATATGTTAATTTCATTAAGAAGAGCATTATTAAAAATTAAAGAAAGAGAAAAATCTATTTTGTTGGAAAGATTTATTGTTGGAAAAACTCAAATGGAAATTGCAAATGAACTAGGTATAAGCCAAGCTCAAGTATCACGGATTGAAAAAAGTGCCATAGAAAATGTTCGGAAATTAATTAAGTAAATAAAACATATAATTAAGTGGTGATTATATGTTTTTAAGTGAACTTCAAAATAAAGATATTATTAGTGTTAAAAGTGGAGCAAATTTAGGACGAATAGTTGATGTTGAAGTAAATGAAATGGGGCAAGTTATTGGTTTTGTGGCGGAAGAAAAAAAGTTTTTTCGAAAAGTACTAAAAAATAGTGAAATTACTTTTGGATTTAAAGATATTGCGAAGATTGGTGCAGATGTAATACTAGTAAATAAATGAGTTTTATGGTATATTATATTTATGAGAAAAAAAAGTTTAATTGTTGCTGGTTTTATTTTGTTAATTGACCAAATTGTTAAATATAGTATTGATAAAAAAATTCTTTTGGGAAAATTAAAGACAGTAATTCCTAATTTTTTTTATGTAAGTAAAGTTTATAATGATGGAGCAGCTTGGAGTATGTTAGCTGGGTCAACTATTTTTTTGGCAATTATGGCGATATTAGCTTTGGCTTTTTTACTGGCTTATCAAAGTAAATTTCTGGCTAATTGGCGAAATATGTTAGCTTTTGGTTTGGTATATGGTGGTCTTTTAGGCAATTTACTTGATCGAATTATTCATGGTTATGTGATAGATTATTTGAAATTAAACTTTGGTAGCTATAATTTTCCAATCTTTAATTTGGCGGATGTAGCTATAGTTAGTGGGGTTATATTAATAATTATTGCGATATTGAAAGGTGAAGATAGAAATGGAAGTAGTAGTTCGCGAAAATGCTGAAGTAAGAATAGATAAATATTTAGCATCTGTAACTGATTATAGTAGAGAATTAATTGGTAAAATGCTAAATGATGATTATATTTTGGTAAATCAAAAAAAGGTTAAGGGGAGTTATAAAGTAAAATGTGGGGATGTTATAGATATTAAAGATGGTTATGTTCAAGAACTTAATGTGTTACCTAAAAAAATGGAACTTGATATTGTTTATGAAGATGCTTATTTAATGGTTATCAATAAGCCTAGTGGTTTAGTTGTTCATCCTGGTAATGGAAATTATGATAATACTTTAGTTAATGGGCTTATGTATTATACGCAAAGTTTAAGTGATGCTGGTGGTGAGTTTCGGCCAGGGATAGTTCATAGATTAGATAAAGATACAAGTGGTCTTATGTTAGTAGCTAAGGATAATAAGACACATGAACTTTTGGCGGATGATTTTAAAAATAAAAGAATCCATCGAGAATATATTGCATTACTTGATGGAGTTTTACCAGAAAATTCTGCAATAATTGATGCTCCACTGGAAAGAAGTGTGGATAATTATCAAAAATTTGCTGTGCGAGCAACAGGTAAAAAAGCAATTACTCATTTGAGAGTTTTAAAAAAATATACAGATTACACTTTAGTAAAATTAGTGCTTGAAACGGGAAGAACGCATCAAATAAGAGTACATATGGCTTATATTGGGTATCCTGTTCATAATGATCCGGTTTATAATAATAAAAAAAGTGATGAATTTGGTCAGTTCTTACATTCTTATTATTTAAAATTTGAACATCCAATTACAAAAAATGTTTTGGAATTTACTTCTAATTTACCTCAAGAATTTCAAAGTTTTCTAGATACTTTGGATAAAAGTAATTAAAATGTATACAAAGGTAAAACTGTTTAGTAGTAGGTAAGGAACTGAGGAAAGAGAGTAAAAGCCAAATAACGTTTTAAAGTCTTTTATTAAAAGAATGGCAAAAATAAGAAGAAAAAATATAGCTATTAAGCTAAATAAGAGATTAGAGAAATATCCCCAGAATATAGCTACAGCGATATTTAAAATATAATTAGTTAAAAGTAAAAATAGAGTATTTTCATTTAAAATATTATATTTTACTATTTTAAAAATAGGGAATAAAAGTAAAGTGATTGCAGCAATGTAAAGTAGAAAATATAGCAAGTTGCTCACCTCTTTACTAAATATATGTTTTATTGTAAAATAATAGAACGAGGTGGTTTAATGACTTCTGTAATGATTCGTAAGAATGATCAAATAATGATGAGTTTAGTTCATTATTTTGTTACGAAAGAAAATTATTCTCCGATTCACGTCCAAGGGGTTAAAGATGAAATTTGGTTAGAAAATTTAAATGGTCCTTATCGGGTAATCCGGATTAGTTGTAATTCAATTATAAATGAAGAACAATATAATTTTGATATATTTAAAATGCAACATATTATTAAACAAATAAAAAGGAAAACATTATCTTTAAAAATGAATGCCTTAAATATTTGCTTAGATATGAGTGATCGGGTGAAATATAATAATGCCGGAAATATTGCTACAATTAATGTTTCTTCATTAAATGAAATAAAGAAGAATCCTGCTTTACAGGAAATATTTCCTAATTTGAAAAACGAACTTATAGAAACAAAAGATGGTTTAGATTTAATTATAAATGTTACTAATGATATAAATGCTAAGACAGAAAAAGAAAATAAGTTATTTGCTAAAGTATTTTCACCGAAAAAGATAGTTTTTACGAAAATAATTATTTTAGCTTGTATTGTTATGTATTTCGTTTTAGCTTTTAACAATAAAAATCCTCTTAATTTTAGTGCTATTTCCTTAGCTTATTTTGGAGGCAATAATTTGGCTTTAGTGCAAAGTGGAGAAGTATGGCGAGTTATTATAAGTGCTTTTTTACATGCAGGGTTAATTCATTTAGTAGTTAATATGTATTCTCTAGCTATTATTGGAACCCAAGTAGAAACTTTTATTGGAAAATGGAAGTTTTTAGGTATTTATTTAATTAGTGCTATTAGTGGTAATTTGTTATCATTAACTTTTAGTTCTGTCAATATTATTTCTGTTGGGGCTAGTGGAGCTTTATTTGGTTTGATGGGAGCATTACTATATTTTGGATATCATTATCGTTTATATTTGAGTGAGGCTATAAGAAACCAAATTGTACCAATAATATTAGTCAATTTGTTATTAGGATTTATGATAAGTGGTATTGACAATGTTGCTCATATCGGTGGCTTAATCGGTGGGTATTTAGCATCTATGGCTTTTGGTATTGAAAACAAAAGTACAAAAAAAGATATGATTAACGGTTGGATTGTCTTAATCCTTTATATAGCGTTTTTAAGTTATATAGTATTTTTTGTAAAATAAAAAACTTGGTAGACAAACTGGTTTTCCGGAAACTTTCGGAAGAACCGACAAACTATCAAGTTTTTAAATGCTTTAATGGCGTCCCCGAATGGAATCGAACCATCACTCTAACCCTTAGGAGGGGCTTGTTTTATCCATTAAACTACGGGGACTTACCATTATCTTATCACATCTTGCGATTATTTAAAAGTTTTTCTGTTAATTCTAATATCTTTTTAGTTGCTTCGTTTTTATCGTGTTTGCTAATGTTTTCATGCCATTTTTGAATTATTTTTTCATTTTTAACAGTTTTTTTAACTACTCTTGCTAATCCCCAAGGACTAATTACTTTACAGCCATATTTTTTTTTAGTGATAAATTTGGCATTATATTTTTCTGGGCCACCATTTCCAGGGATAAGTATTAAAGGAACTTTCATATCGATACATTCGGTTAAAGTAGCTCCTCCAGGCTTACTTATTACAATATTGCTAATATTTAAAAGATTGTAAACGTTAACAAAACCTAGGATTTTTACATTGTTTATTTTTTTCTTTAAGCAATAGTTTCTAGCTTTTTCCTCTAATTTTTGATTTTTCCCGCTAATAAATATTATGTTTATAGGCAAATCTTGTTTAATTAGGGCTTTTAAGTAATCAAAGCTAGCTAAAGACCCCATGGCTCCACCCCCGAAGAAAAGATAGGTTTTTTTCGATTGGTCGAGGCCATATTTAAAATAAGTTTCTTCTTTGCTAGCTAAATTTTCAACTTGTTTACGGTCAAATGGTAAACCAAATGAATATATTTTTTCAGGGTTAATACCTTTTTTTACCATTTCATTTTTAACTATTTCATTGGCAACTATAAAAGCGTCTTGACTTTTATGATCTTTTCGCCAGTAACTATGGGATACATAGTCGGTTATAACAGTCATAATTAAAGAATTAGTAAGACCGATTTTATTATAATAAGAAATGATATTGCCTCCAAAAAAATGGGTGGAAATAGTTAAATCAGGATTAATTTTGACTATTTCGTTCCGCAATTTTTTATTATCAAATAATTTTTTAACTAATTTCATTTGACTTAGACTAGCCAGTTTATTATCAGCTAAATCATATATAAAACTAAAGGTTTTATGAAAGCTGTGTTTAATAAAAATATCAAACATTTTAATACTAAATTTTCCTAAAATGTTTGAATATTTAGCAACGTCTAATACTTCTACTTCAAAATTACCATTTTCTTTAAAATAATTATCTATTTTATCAGCTATAGATTTATGACCAGAGCCATATGGGGCATAAATAATTAGAATTTTCTTCTTCATGAATATCTTCTCCAATTAAATTATACTACACTCTGAAAGCAAAATCTAGGCACTAATCTTTTAAAGAATAGTTTGTACCTTGATTTTGACTATTTAAATAATTAAAGCGAGCATTTATTAATAAAACCATTCCTACAATAACTAAATAAAGAAATAAAACTCCACTATACTTTTTCAAAACATTTTTCATTTTAACTACCTCTTCTTTCTGAAAATAATTTATCACGAATATTTGTTTGTGTCAATGTAAAAATTAAACAAATGTTTGACTTTTTACATTGTTTATTGTAAAATGATTATGGAGGAATAAAATGGAAAAAAAATTAACACCTAGACAACAAGAGATATTAACATATATAAAAAAATATAGTGCAATGCATGGTTATCCACCAGCAATAAGAGAGATATGTGCAGGAGTGGGTTTAAGTAGTCCAGCAACAGTATTTGTGCATATAAAGAACTTGGAAAAAAATGGTTTTATTAAATCAACAAACAATAAGTTTCGGACTATTGAGCTTTTAGTCGATAATGAATATTTAGAAAAAAATGAGGATGTAATAAAGGTTCCGCTTTTAGGTAAAATTACTGCAGGTAATCCAATTACTGCAATTGAACAACCTGATGAATATTTTGATTTACCGGCATCATTAATGCCTAAAAGTGGAGAGGTATTTACTCTTCATGTAAGTGGTGAATCAATGATTAACAAAGGGATTTATGATAACGATTATGTTATTGTAAAACGACAAAATGATGCTAAGAATGGGGATATAGTTGTTGCGATGACTGATGAAAATGAAGTAACATTAAAAACATTTTATAAGGAAAAAGATCATATTAGATTACAACCTGAAAATGATACTATGGAACCTTTAATATTTCCAAATATAACGATATTGGGAAAAGCTGTTGGTTTGTACCGAAAAATATAATATTGTGAAACTAGTTACATTTAATTGTAGCTAGTTTTTTTGTCAAGTTGTGTAAATCGTTGCTGTAAAATAGTTGACTAGAAAAAAAGACTTATTTTATAATTTAGTTAAGCTAGAAGTCTAGCAATCTATATTAGATTTTAAGGAGGAAAAGAAATGTTAAAAACCAAGGTTGGTTATAGTGAAAATGTCGATGCATTTTCTTCAGGTGTTGAAACAGCAACTATGGCAAATGTAGTAGATAATCCCCAAGTTGGATTACTGTTTACTAGTTGTGTTCAAGACCAAAAAGAAATTATGAAAGGAGCAAAAAGTGTTTTAGGTGATGTGCCAATCATCGGATGTACTTCATCAGCAGCACTTTGTACTCAAGATGGATATCTAAATAAAGAAACTGGATATTCAGGAATGATGTTATTCGGTGGAGATGTGGAAGTTGTTACTGCTGGAAGTGCTAAAACTAATGAAGCACCTAGAGAAATAGGGGCACGTATTGCTAAAGAAGCTATTTCTAAACGAAAAGGTGAAGATAAAGAACCGGATTTCTTCTTTATGAGTGCAAGTCCTGCAAATGAAGAAGAATATCTAAAAGGTATTCAAGATGTTATTGGAAATATTCCAGTATTTGGAGGTTCTGCTGCCGATAATACAGTTGAAGGTAAATGGAGCTTACTTAATGATGGCGAAGCATTTGCAGACGGCTGTGTTATAGCAATATTCTATACTGATGGCAAGATGGCTAATATTTATACTGGAGCATATCATGAAACAGATAACGCTGGTATCATTACAAAAGTTGAAGGAAGTAGAACTCTAGTTGAAATCGACCATGAACCAGCACTTAAAAAATATGCTGAATGGACAAATCAAAATGTGGAAGATTTAATGGGTGGAAATCTACTTACTGCAACAATTTGTGCACCACTTGGAGTAAAAGATCCGATTGGAAAAGTTACAGCTGTTCGTCATCCAATGGCAGGAAATCCTGACTATTCCATGAATATTGGAGCAGACCTTGCTGTTAATACTGCTGTAATTCAACTTACAAATACACCAGAAGGAATTTTAAAAGCCAATGAAGAAACTATAGAAAAATTAAATAACTTAATGGGTGAAGATGTAAATTCTTATTTTCTAGTTCATTGCGGAGGACGTCGTTTAGGTTTAGCACTTGCTAATATTGAAGATAAAATTTATCCAGAAGTTAAGAAGGCTATACCTAATAAAGAATTCTTGATGGTCTTTACATTCGGAGAATATGGCCAAGGAGATCACTCATCTAATACAGTTGGTGGATTATCACTTTCATATACTGGATTTGGTGAATAAAGAAATAAAGAATAAAAAGGAGAGAAAATGAAAAGTTTAATAGGAAGTAGTTGGAGAGATTCAAGCGATGGTAAAGTAATAAACGTTATGAATCCAGCCACTAATGAACTTGTAGATACTGTACCAAGTTTAACAAAAGAAGATGTTGAAGAAGCAATTAAATATGCTAAAAACAAGCAAAAAGAATGGGAAGCTTTATCAGTAGTTGCTAGATGTGAAATACTAACAAAGTTCGCCGCATTAGTGGAACAAAACAAAGATGAACTTGCCAAACTTTTATCTGATGAAACTGGAAAACCAATTAAAGAAGCATATAATGAAATTGCAAACATTCAAATTGGAGTTCCAGCTTATGTCGAAAAAGTTAAGCATGAATATGGGAATATTATCTATAGAGGAACAGAAAAGGGGCAAGAAAATACAATTCAATATACAATTCAACAACCTCTTGGAGTAGTAGTTGCGATTATTCCATTTAATTTCCCAAGTGATATTTTTATCAATAAAGTACCCCCAGCATTATTAATGGGAAATGCTGTTATTCTTAAACCTGCAAGCGCTAATCCACTTACTTTAACTAGATATGTGGAATTACTTGTTGAAGCAGGTGTTCCAGCAGGAATAATTTCTGTAGTACATGGATCTGGTTCTGTTGTTGGAACAACTCTTACAAGTAGTAAAATGGTAGATATGGTAAGTCTTACCGGTTCAACTGCTGCAGGAATCGATGCTGCTAAAAATTGTGCGGAACATTGTGCTCATAGTTCTTTAGAACTTGGTGGAAATGATGCATTTATTCTATGTGCTGATGGTGATATCGATTTAGCAGTTGAAGAAACTGTTTGGGGAAGACTTTATAATACTGGTCAAGTATGTTGTGCTAGTAAGAGATTCTTAGTAGAAAACTCTGTTAAAGATGAATTTATCAATAAAATGGTCGCTAAAATTAAGACATTAAAGGTAGGTATGCCAAGTGAAATGGATACTGATATTGGATGTTTAATTAGTGAAGAAGCTGCTATCGAAGTAGAAAAACAAGTAAATAAGACGATTGAACAAGGAGCTAAGCTTGTCTGCGGTGGTAGAAGAAAAGGGGCTTTCTATGAACCAGCAATTTTAGATAATGTAACTCGTGACATGGATGTTGCTAAAGATATGGAAATATTCGGTCCAGTTATTCCTGTAATTGGTTTTGATACAATCGAAGAAGCGGTAGAAATTGCTAATCAATCAATCTATGGCTTATCTGGTTCAATCATTACAAGAGATTTCAATAAAGCCATCAAGGTAAGTGAGGCCATGGAATGTGGAGGATTTGTAATTAATGGTGCAAGTTTCTTCAGATCATTTGAACAACCTTTCGGTGGCTGGAAGTATTCTGGAATCGGTAATGAAGGAATCATGACAACTCTAAAAGAAATGTCTAGAACAAAAACTGTTATTTTAAAAAATGTTACAAAATAATTTAAAGAGCAAGAGTGTTCTTGCTCTTTAATAAATTAAGGAGGGATTTTATGTTTGATTATAAAGGAAGAGTAGTTGTTATGACTGGAGCATCATCCGGTCTAGGTATGCAAATGGCTAGAGGGTTTGCTCGCCAAGGGGCTAATCTAGTTTTGATGGCCAGAAGAATTGAAAGACTTGAAGAATTTGCCAGAGAATTGGAGGCAATGGGAGTTAGTGCATTACCAGTAAAATGTGATGTTACAAATGTTTCAGAAGTAAATGAGGCCGCAAAAATAGTTGAAGAAAAATTTGGCAAAGTAGATGTACTTGTCAATTGTGCAGGAAGTGCTAAAAATAACGGTGTACTTAATATGACTGATGAAGAATGGGCGTTTACAATTGATACAGATATGAATAGTGTATTTTATGTAACAAGAGCATTTGCCAATATTATGAAGAAGAATAATTATGGTAGAATTATCAATATTGCTTCAATGTATGGAATGGTTGGTAATATGGCTATGGATACGGTTGCATATCATACTAGTAAAGGGGGAGTAATAAACTTTACTAGAGCAGTAGCTGCAGAGCTTGCTAAATATGGTATTACTTGTAATGCTATTTGTCCAGGATATTTTGATACAGAACTTACGCATGAAACACTTATAACTGATTCGTTTACGCAATATATGAAGGCTACTGTGCCTGTTGGAAGATATGGCCATGAGGGAGA
>CALVVI010000004.1 GCA_944363815.1 uncultured Bacilli bacterium
CCTTTTCCTTAGATTTAGAGTTTTTCTTTTTCTTATTATTTTTACTTTTTTTAGTTTCTTTTTCTTTAGTATTTTCTTTAGCTTCAATTGTCACTTTTTCTTCGTCATCTTCCTTTTTATCAACCAAAGCATTCGGGGAAACATCGATTACCTTAGTTCCTGCAACTATATCATGAAGCCCTCGAAAATCTTTACGTAATACAATCATTAACATAATAATAGACATCACTAAAAGTTGTAAATAACTGACTATCATCGACAAATTATAATATCCATCTTCTTTAAATAAATATACTCCAACAATTAATACTATAGTAAATATAATATTATTTAATATTAATGATCTTAAAATGTAATTACCAATATTCAATTTTTTATCTTCTCTATTAGCAACTACTTTTATTTTCATTATTTTTTTACCAATAGTTTGCCCCTTTAATGCCCATTGCAGCAAGGCAAAATATAATAATAAACTACCTGCCGAAATACTGCTACTTACTACCTTATATTTATTTATTTGATAATTTAAATCAATTATTTTTTCTTCGTATTCGGCATCTTCAGGATCTGTATCCCCAGCATTAGCTTGTTCTAATAATTCTGTATATTCTGTATAATTTTCAGTATATTCATCAATATAAGGATTAATAACACTCCAATTTAATATGGGTGTCATACAAATAGAAACTATTAATATATCAATAACATAAGCCATCAATCTTTTTAAAACTAAATCCATAATTAACCTCTAATCTCTACTTTTTCCAAATATAGATAATAAATGGATAAATAAATTAATAAAATCCAAATATAAATCCAAAGCACCATATATTGCTAAATTTTCTTTAGGCAATCCACTATTCTCTAATGCCTTAATTTTTTGAACATCATACGCTGTAATACCAATAAATATTAAAACACAAACAATTGATATAATCATCGCAAGCATTGAACTACCAATAAAAATATTTATTAATGCAACTACTAAAACAGCAACTAAAGCGAAAAACAAATATGTTCCTATACGAGTCAAATCGACATTAGTGGTATATCCAATTATTGCCATTACTGCAAAAATAATCGCTGCCACTAAAAAGATGATCATTATTGAATCAATTGCATAATAAACAAATATTGATGCAAAAGTAAGGCCACTTACAAACGAATAAAGTAAGAAACACACCTTTGCTGTTGCAGGTTTCATCCTCATAATCAGAGCAGATAAAACGATTACTAATAATAATTCAACAATAACAAATATCCAGTAGCCCCATCCTCCATAAATATTTTCAAGCATAACTTCGTTATGAGCTACGAAATAACCAGTTATGAATGTTATAAGTAAGCCAAAACACATCCATAAAAATGTTTTACTTATTAAATTGTCTTTCATACTTACCTCCTTATTATATATTATACATTAAATCGGAAATAACATATATCTCCATCTTTAATTATATAATCTTTTCCTTCAATTCGCAACTTTCCAGCTTCTTTTACCCGTTTTTCATCTCCCAATTCATGCAGATCATCAAAACTCATTACCTCCGCCTTAATAAATCCACGCATGATATCAGAGTGAATTAAACCTGCGCATTCCGGAGCTTTCATCCCCTGTTTAAATGTCCAAGCCCGAACCTCATCACTACCTGCCGTAAAAAACGTTGCCAAACCTAATAAATTATATGTTGCAAATATTAATTTATCCAAACCACTATTGGTTATACCAACAGATTTTAAAAATTCTTCCCTTTCGTTATCTTGCAATCCTGCCAAATCAGCTTCCAATTTAGCACACATCACAATTACCCCAGCACCTTCTGCTTCCGCATAATTTTTAACTTGTAAGGAATAATCATTATCACCAACAACTATTGCTTCTTCATCAACATTAGCAACATATATTATTGGTTTTAAAGTTAACAAACTAAAATTTTTAAGAATTTTTACAGCGTCTTCATCAAATTCTATTCTTCTAAGAGGTATATTATTTTCTAAATTTGCTTTACATTTTTTTAACACTTCTACTTCTGCTTGCACTAATTTATCTTTAGTAGTCTCAGCTTTCTTTTCAATTTTTCCCAATCTATTATTGACAACATCTAAATCTGCAAGTACTAATTCAATATTAATAATTTCAATATCACTCACTGGATTAGTACTTCCAGTAACATGTGTTACGTTAGCATCATCAAAGCATCTAACTACTTCAACTATTGCATCAACCTCTCTTATGTGCGCTAAAAATTTATTTCCTAACCCTTCTCCATGTGATGCTCCTTGAACCAATCCTGCAATATCAGTAAATTCAAAAGTTGTTGGTACAACACTTTTAGGTTTATACAAATTAGCTAAATAATCCACTCTTGTATCCGGAACAAACACAATCCCAACATTTGGTTCAATAGTAGCAAAAGGATAATTCGCCGCCAAAATATTTTGTTTTGTAATAGCATTAAATAACGTTGATTTTCCCACATTAGGAAGTCCAACAATTCCTGCTTTTAATCCCATATCAATCCCCCGTTTCTATAATGCCGCTGAAGCGCCAATACCTAAAGGTATTCCTGTAATATACCAAACAATTATAACTATTAAAAATGTTCCCAAGGTAATTAACGCATAAGGCATTTGATATTTAACAGCTTCTAACATTGTTACTGGCTTATTGCTTTGATTATAATTTTCCATAAAAGCTAAATAAACAATAAAATAGACAAATACTGGAGTTAAGCCAATAGCAACAGAACCACCTAAACGATAAACTAGTTGCGTAAATTCTGGACTAACACCCACTTGCATTAAAGCTGGTACTGTTGATGAAAATATTGCCCAACTATTAATTGCATTTGGTAAAAACAATGAAGATATAACTGTTGCCAAAAACAAGAATATCAAAAGTGGCAACCCACCAAAATTTGATGTACTAATCAAATTAGCAAATGCTGCAGCAATAACATTACCAATATTTGATTCTTTAAATATATTAATGAATATTGATACTGCAAAAATCATGACAAGTATTTTACCAATCCCATTTAATGAATGCCCTAAAGAATCAATAAACTCTTTATTATTATTTATTGTCTTAGCACCAATCCCATAAGCAAGCCCTAGTATTACAAATAAAACAGCTACAATAAATACAAATCCATTACTAAAAAACGAATCATAACTAAATAATTTATCAATATATAAATCTTGACTATAATCAAGCAAATTTCCTGAAAAAGGAAGCCCCGGAATAATATTATAAATAAAAATCAATAAATATATTAAACCTGCCCCTAAAGAAAAAATAAGCCCCCGCATTTTTCTTTTAGTAAGAACCAATTCTTCTTCCACATCTTCCTCTGGGAATTCATACTTAGGTACTTTTTTAGCAATAATTCCTTCACTAATATTAGTAATTATTACACTCATCGCAATTATTAAAACAAACATTACAAATATATAACTCCATGACCCTATAACATATTCTCCACTTATAATATGGGCATTAGTTAAAGTCATTGTAATTAAACTTGAATCAACGCTTGTTAAGAAAAAACTAATTCCACTTCCACAAGTAAGAGCTGCAAAAGAAGTAATAATACCAATAATTGGACTGCGTTTTCCATAAAGGAATAACAAAGCACTTAAAGGAACTAACACTACATAAGATAGATCACCAACAATACTTGCAATGATACAAATAAATACTAAAACAAAAGTAACAGTTGTCTTCTTAGCTTTTTTAGTAAGAAGTATTATTAATGTTTTCAAAAAACCACTTTTAACCATTATCCCAATACCAATAAGAATAATAATTAAATTAGATAATACTGCCAAATTAGCAAAATTAGAAACTGTCGATGTAAATATATATTTAAGACCACTTAAACTAAATAAA
Source organism: uncultured Bacilli bacterium (assembly GCA_944363815.1). GTDB lineage: Bacteria > Bacillota_I > Bacilli_A > RF39 > UBA660 > Onthocola_B. The sequence continues at coordinate 3,893 of CALVVI010000004.1, forward strand.
GATTTAACAGCTTCTGTCGTAACTTCATAATCCCCAGTTACACTAGATACTTTACTATAAGTAGCTTGAACATTAAAGAAGCTTAAAATACCACTTAAAACAATTACTACAAAACAAAGTATCAATAACATCATGACTGGATGTAAACCAATCTTTTCTTTAACTCGTAGTTTTTTCATTTCTAATCACCTTTTTAAGCTTACGAATGAATTCTAGTCTATCCATCATTATTTCTCGACCACAATTGTTACACTTAATTTTAATATCTGCTCCATTTCTTGTAATCGTCCACAAGTTTGTTCCACAAGCATGTTGTTTTTTCATTATAACTTCATCTTGTAAATTAAATTCTACTATATTATTCATTTATTCATCCTCGATATCTATATGCATTTTTGCCAAAATATCTTCTAGTTCATCCACCCCATCAAAATATACTTCTATTTTATTCTTATGTACTCTAACCTTTGTATTAAGCGCATCCATTATTACATTTTCAAACATTCTATATTTCGTATCATAGTTACTTTTACTCTTTACTTTATTACTTACTTGTTTTTCTTCCTGACTTAATTTTTCTAATTCATGAACACTTAAACTATCAGTAATTACTTTCTTAGCTAAATCTATTGCTTTGTCTTCATCTTCTATTTTACTAATTACTCTTGCATGAGACATTGATAAACTACGCTTTTCAACTAATTTTTTTACTTCATCAGGTAATTTAAGTAAGCCTAAAATATTGGTAACATAACTTCTACTCTTACCAAATTTATTTGCAAATTCTTCTTGCGTATATCCTCTAAGTTTTATAATATTACTTATTGAAGTTGCTTCATCTATTGGATTTAAATCCTCTCTTTGAATATTTTCAACTAAGGCAATTTCCATCATTTCTTGATCATCAAAATCTTTAATTATCGCTGGTATTTTCATAAGTCCTGCAATCTTAGCGGCCTTAGTTCTTCTTTCACCTGCAACAAGTTCATAACCCTTAATAGATTTTTTAACAATGATTGGTTGTACTACCCCATATTCTTTAATAGACTTAGCTAGTTCATTTAAAGATTCAATATCAAAAGTCTTCCGTGGTTGATACGGATTACTTCTAATATCATCAATATTTACTTCTGTTACATTACCTTCATTTTCTTCAACTATATTATTTTCAAAATTATCAAAATCAATTACTGTATTAGAAAATAATTGTTCAAGTCCTTTCCCTAATGCTTTTTTCTTAGTTTCCATCGCGACTTATCACTTCCTTTGCTAGGTTAGCATATGCTTCAGTTGCTCTACTCATTGGATCATATTCATTGATTGGCTTTCCATGAGAAGGTGCTTCAACTAATCTAACAAGTCTTGGAATAATTGTGTTAAATACCTTATCTTTAAAGTATTTTCTTATTTCTTCAATTACTTCCAAACCTATATTAGTTCTTCCATCAAGCATTGTTAAAAGTACTCCTTCAATTCTTAAATCCGGATTCATACTAGATTGTACCATTATTATTGAATTTAAGAGTTGTGTAATACCCTCAAGAGCAAAAAACTCACATTGCACCGGAATTATCACACTATCACTTGCCACCAAGGCATTCATTGTACCAAGACCTAGTGATGGTTGACAATCAATTATTATATAATCATAATTATCTCTAATTTCATCTAATTTAAGTTTCAGTTGCATATTTTGTTGAAATTCTTTATCTTCAAGCATCATTTTAACAAACTCAACATCTACACCAGCAAGGTTAATAGTTGCAGGTATAATACTTAAATTATGAAACTTAGTCTTCTTTATAGCCTTCTTCACTTCACATTTACCCGTAATAAGTTCATAAATATCATTTTTAAAATCATTAGAGTTTAACCCTAACCCAGTAGTAGCATTACTTTGGGGATCCATATCAATTAGTAACACACGTTTCCCTAATTTCCCTAACGCCGCAGATAAATTTATACTAGTAGTTGTTTTACCAACTCCACCTTTTTGATTAACAAGTGATATTATTTTTGCCATACTACACCTCTATAACTTTTGTACTCTTATATTTTATCATACAATCATACTATTTTAAAATGTTTTTAAAAATTATTTTTAAAATTCATAATTACTCAAACAAAAACTGATAAAATATCAACTTTTATCTTTAACACATTTATCAGTTTTTACGTTAAAAAGAGAAATTATACTTCCCACTAAAATTTTTCTTAAATTTGATTCTCGGCACCATTTTTACCACTATTAATTTATCATAAATAATTAGCATGGTGTCGCAGAATAATTTATATGACAATCAATCTAATATTGCATATAAATTTAAATCAATTTTACTTAAATTTTTTTCATAATATTAAGAATTCACAATAAATTTTAAATTTTTTGTTTTTGACTTTAAACTTTTTTCTATTTATATTCTCACTTTTGTTCAACATCACTTTAACCTTCAAAAAGTTCTGTGTATACAGCTCTAAATCAAGGCTGTCCAGTATTAATCTATTATTATTGGGTCATCGGAAGTTCCGCTACCAGACACATAAGTTATCGATGATTTAAGATAGAAAGTAGGACTAATATTACTACCCACACTTGCGTTATGTCCACCATCCAAGTATCCTGTTCCAGTAACATCCCAAACACTACCGGAATCGTTCAAACTACGAGAAATAGTCCAACCAGTTTCCATCCAATCTTCTTTCGAGTTACTTGAAAAACCATAATCCACCAAGGATACTGTCCAATTATTTGAACTAGATGAGTATACAAAATCACTTACATACATTAAGCCTATTTTCATAGTTTCTTCATATCCAGTTTGATACACTCCAACTTCATAATCATAATTGGTCTTTAAGGAACTATTAAAATGTGATGATGACAAACCACCTACTTTCCATATTGCATCCGCTATTTTATTTTGCCATGTTGCTTCCAAGCTATTATAATAGGTTTCATTTAAGGTTGTATATATATCTGGTTTGACCGTTTCATTCCATGTATTATCTCCATCTACGTCCCACTCTGAATATTCATAATAATAATCTTTTATTAGCTTAACTTGGTTATCAAATACTCCGATAATTCGATACAAGTTTTCCCTTGGACATTCTGTGGTATCACTTCCAAAACATACATAGTTATTTGGATTGGCTCCGCTATATCTGTATGAATTATCTTGTGCCCCATTTGCTAAGTCTGCATCGTGATAATATAACCCGTTTTCGCCATCTACTCCAGTATATACTTCCGTTGTTATATACTCTACTAAAGTAGGTGGTACTACTACATCAAAATATACATAACACTTTTCAGAAACATTTGCTTCTACCATTACTCTTTTTGTTGTATTATCCCAAGAAAGTTTACTACCATTTTCACACCTAGATAACTCTTCATTAAAAACATATCCTTCCAGTGGCCAAGTATTATCACTTGATTCAGTATATTCTCCACTACCCGCTTCTGTTTCATACATCATGGTTAAAGCATTAGTATTCATTTTCTTTTTCTCTGTCTCATTAGTTATAACTTCATAACTTCTGTTACCACTATTAAACATAGCAAACAAACAACCAGATATTACTACTAATATAGATGCTATACCTATAATTACTTTTTTCTTCATTAATAATCACCATCCAATAAAATAATAACAAAAACAATCTAAATATCTTATCGATTCTTGTCTACTATTAATATAATATCATAAATGACGCTATTGGGCTATATTAAATTTAATGATTATTAAGCAAAATATGAATTAGGTGATCAACTTTGATTAAAGAAGCATTCCCGAGTTTTGCAGTAACCTCTATTTCACATAATGCTTGAGTCCTTACCTATTAACACCTTAATAATATCTAAATCATAAAATTCTCTTATTTTAGATAAATAATCTTCTCTTATAAGCATTTGTATCATCGACAACATAATATCACACACATTGTTTATTTGCCATTATATTTTCTTAAAAGAAAATAAGAGATGAAATACCTCTTATTATTAATTATCTATTGTCTTCCATTCAGTTGTACCACATTTAGTACATATCTTTGGAGCTAATATCTTTTTACCCTTTGGTAGTTCCATACCAGTATCAATTTTACTACAAAGTATACCACTTTCAGGGTCTATATAAGCTACTCCAAATTTTGCATCCTTACAACTATCACATTGTGCATTTTTCATTTAATCACCATCCATAATTATTATGGATTAGACATCACTTTTTATGCAAAATACCGCATACAAGGGAATTGATTTAATATTATTTTCAAAGCCAAAATTTTTAGAAGATATTCTAATAGCATATTTAGGTTTAAATGTTTCCACATAAACATTTAAACTCTTAGCTTGAACATTATTACTCGATTTAACTTCAATTGGTATTACATCTATATCTTGTTGTAATATAAAATCTATTTCAGCATTTCCCTTATTTTTACCCTTCCTACTCCAATAAAATAATTTATTATTATTTTTACTTAATTCACTAGCTACATAATTTTCTGTAACTACCCCTTTATAAGAATAATCCATATCGAGCAAAAAAGCTGATGAAGGTACTTTCAAAAAATAATTCATTATACCGGGATCATTTAAATATAGTTTATATGAATCTTTATCTACGTAGCCATTAATAGGAAATAAAGGTGTAGTTAACATGTTACATTTTAATACTAGTTTACTATTTATTAGCCAATCAATTGCTGTTATATAATCTCTTTTTCTAGAATCTTTAGTTTCTAAATTAGCAAATATAAATTTTTGATTTTCTTTAGCAAGTTGACTAGGTATATCACTATATATTGCTTTTATTCTTAAACTTTCTTTTGAAGTGCTAACATATTTTCCCATATCATTTATATAAGAATTAACAATCTTTTCAATAATATCTTTATTTGTTTTAACTAAGTCCCCATTATTATTTATATAATCTTGAATCACTTCAGGCATACCACCCAGAAATAAATAAATATGAAATAGGTTAAGTAATGTTTCATGTATTATATATGGTAACTTTTCATTTGTTTCGTATGACTTTTTAATTAAAGGAATATATCGCTCATTATTGGTAGCCATTAAAAACTCTTCAAAATTTAATGGAAACATTTCTTTTTTTATCACCTTGCCAACCGGAAAAGATTTTGTAAATCTGCTTAATGTAACACCAAGTAGTGATCCAGCACATATTATATTATACGTTTCATCGCTTTCATTAAAAAATTTTAGTGATTCAATAAAATCTTCACTTTCTTGAACTTCATCAACAAATAATACTGTATCTTCACCGCTAATTTTTTGACCTAAAACAGTTTCAAATAATGCTACTTTATTTTCAAAAGAATAATCTTCTTTAAATATATTTATTAAATCTTTATCTTTCATTAAATTAATAGAAATCACATTTTTAAAATAATATTTACAAAATTTTGTAATTATATAAGTTTTGCCAACTTGTCTAGCCCCTACAACAAGCATTGGATATCTTCTTGAATTTTTATACCAATTTTCTAATTCTTTATAAAATAGTCTTTGCATATATTCACCTCCGTTAAAATATAGCATATATACGTCAAAAAATCAATGCTTTTGGCGAAAATTCGACCCACTTTTGCACTCATTTTGGCGAAAATTCGACCCACTTTTGCACTCATTTTGGCGAAAATTCGACCCACTTTTAAAAAAATAAAAAATTGGTCTATTTATAGATCAATTTTTTTCACAAGTAGCACCAGCAGTTTCATAGATTTCTATGATACCATCAACTAAAAATTTGCCATCTTCAATATATTGAGCTAAGGATGGTTGATCTGTTGCATATTGTTCTAAATTCATTTTATCATAATCTATGGTAACATTTGATACTACTTTTCCATCTTCTCTTGTTACTTCGTATGTATAACCGCCATAAGCACTGTTTGTAGCTTCATATGTTGTATTAACGTATTCTTCCATGGTATCTAAAAATTCTTCTGATTCTGATGTTACAGTTTCCACAGTTTCTACCTTATCTACATAATCATCAGTATAATAGATTGTATAATCCGATGCAGTTTCATAACCATTTACAACATCTCGAGTAGAAACTTCACAATGCATAGTCTTTTGCTCTGGAATATCATTAGATACATCATTGGTAGTATCTTCTCCACAGCCTGTTAATAAAATTAACAAAGAAACTAATAATAAACCTTTCTTCATAAATCTCCTTTCACCCAAATTATACTACAAAGAAAAAAGATTAACAAGCACTGTTAATCCTAAACTAGTTCAAGACGAACTTCTAAAGCGTCATCTCCATGACGTTCTTTAAGCTTTATAATTCTAGTATATCCACCATCTCTGGTTTCATAATTTTTAGCAAGTTCATTGAATACCTTAGCAACAACATCTTTATCATTATGTAAAAATGCTAATGCTTTTCTACGAGAAACAAGTGAACCATCTTTACCATAAGTTATCATTTTATCAACAAACTTACGAACTTCTTTAGCTCTTGCTTCAGTAGTAACAACATATCCATTGTTGAGTACATCTTTAGTTAAACTTGCTAAAATACTTCTTCTAATTCTAGTTTCTCTTCCTAATTTTCTGTATTTCATATTATTACTCCTTAAATGATAGTCCTAATTCTTCAACTTTATCAAGAACTTCTTTTAGAGATTTCTTTCCTAAGTTTCTGATCTTAGTAACTTCTGCTTCCTTTTTATTAACTAAATCTTGAACGGTATGAATACCAGCTCTTTTTAAACAGTTATAAGCACGAACTGAAAATTCCACTTCTTCAATTGGAGTTTCCAATGTCTTAGTCATGTTATCAACTTTCTTTTCTTGCATTATACCTGTTATATTACTAATTGAATTTAAATCTGCAACTATATTGAAATGTTCAATAAGTATCTTAGCAGCAAGTGCCATAGCTTCTTCTGGAGTCATACTTCCATCAGTTGAAACTTCCATAACTAACTTATCATATGATTCATCTTGTCCAACACGTGTATCTAATACTTCATATTTTACAACTTCAATTGGTGAATATGAAGAATCTATTGCAATAACGCCAGCTTTAACTTCTCCAAATTTAGCTTTGTTTTCACTAGCAGGAACATAACCTCTACCATTATTGACAGTCATTTCCATACTAATTTTTCCGCCTTCAACTAAAGTACAAAGTACTAAATCTGGATTCATTATTTCAATATCAGCATCTTTTTCAATATCTGCTGCTGTAACAGGACCTGGTGTTGATTTAGTAAGTCTAAGTACCTTATTTTCACTAGTATGATTTTTAACAACTAATTTTTTTAGAGCTAAGACTATTGATGTAACATCTTCAACAACACCTTCAATTTTTTGAAATTCATGTAAAACACCATCAATTTTTACACTTGTTACAGCACTACCAGGTAAGCTTGAAAGCATTACTCTCCGAAGAGCATTACCGATAGTTGTTCCAAAACCTCTTTCTAAAGGTTCAAGTTCAAATTTAGCAAAATGATTGCTATCTTGATATTCAACAATCTTATAGTCTGGTTTTTCAAATTTTATCATAACATTCATCCTTTCCCTAATTAATTTCTTGGTCTTTTTGGTGGACGACAACCATTGTGAGGAATTGGAGTTTCATCAACAATACTTGTAATTTCTAAACCAGCTGCTTGTAATGATCTTATCGCATTTTCTCTTCCTGGTCCAAGCCCTTTAACATATACATCAACTTTTTTAACACCAGCTTCAATTGCTGCAGCTGCTGCCGCTTCACTTGTTAAGCCAGCTGCAAAAGGAGTTTTCTTCTTTGACCCTTTATAACCAATTCTTCCTGCAGATGACCAACTAATTGCATTTCCTTCTTTATCAGAAATAGTAACTATTGTATTATTATAAGTTGAATTAATATGTGCTTCTGCTTCAGGTATATTCTTCTTAACTTTTCTTTTTCTTCTATTATATGCCATATTACTTACCTACCTTCTTCTTGTTAGCTACTACTTTACCTCTACCTTTACGAGTCTTAGCATTTCTACTAGTTCTTTGTCCTCTTACTGGTAGACCTTTTTTATGTCTAATACCTTCATAACTATTAATTTCCATTTTGTTTTTAATACTCATTTGTACTTCACGACGAAGATCACCTTCAACAACGCATTTATCTACTTCTTTACGTAATGCAGCAATTTCTTCATCAGATAAATCTTTAATTTTCTTAGTAGGTTCAACTCCTGCAGCATCGCAGATAGTTAAAGCTAAACTTCTACCAATACCATAAATAGCTGTAAGTCCAATACAAGTATGTTTTTCTCCTGGTAATTCAATATTTTTAATTCTTGCCATTTATTTATATCCTCCTTATCCTTGTACTTGCTTATGTTTAGGGTTTTCACAAATAACCCTAACTTTTCCTTTTCTTCTAATAATTTTACATTTCTTGCAAATCTTTTTTACTGATGGTCTAACTTTCATAATTTCACTCCTTATCTATTATTCCATTTTATAATCCCACGTTCTAAATCGTATGGTGAAAGCGCTACTGTAACTTTATCACCTGGTAAAATACGTATCATATGCATGCGCATTTTACCAGAGACGTAGGCTTTTACAGTATGTCCATTTTCCAGTTCTACAAGATAATCACTACCCTTTAGAACTTCAATAACCTTTCCTTCAACTTCTATTTTATCTTTTTTTCCCATATATCTAATCTCCTGTTAATATTTCATATCCATCTTTCGTAACTAAGACAGTATTTTCATAATGTGCTGATGGTTTACCATCTAGTGTTCTAACAGTCCAATCATCATCTTCTAAATATACTTCTTTACTCCCCATATTAAGCATTGGTTCTATAGCAAGAGTCATTCCAGCCTTTAATTTAGTCATATTATGATCATCAAAATTTGGTACATCAGGTTCCTCATGCATTGAAGAACCAATACCATGACCAACTAATTCCTCAACCACTGACAAACCATGCTCATGAGCGTAAGATTCAATTGCACAACTAATATCTCTAATTCTTGCTCCTTCTTTTACACATGCAACACCAGCATAAAATGCACCTTTAGTATTTTCAACTAAAGCCCTTACATCATCAGTTACACTACCAATAATATAAGTACGGGTTGCATCAGCATGATATCCTTTATAAGAAAGAACTAAATCAATCGATACTATATCACCAGATTTAATAATACGTGCTCCGGGAATACCATGAACAACTTCATCATTAACTGAAATACAAACACTAGCTGGATATCCTTCATATCCAAGTGTTGATGGTACACAACCATTTTTAATAATAAAATCATGAATAATTTTATCCAATTGTTTAGTCGTTACACCTGGTCTCAAGTACTTTTCAACTTCTTTAAAAGTCATAATATTATACTTACCAGCTTCCCGCATTAATTCAATTTCTCTTTCGCTTTTAATACTAATCATTAGCAACAATCTCCGATATGTCTTCAAATATATCATTTATATTTCTATTAACATCTATCATATGCAACTTATTTTTAGCTTTATAGTAATCTTTTATTGGCTCAATATTAGTTAAAAAATTATCATAACGTTTAGCAAATATTTCCGCATTATCATCATCTCTTTTGACTAATTTTTTACCACAATTATCACAAAAGCCTTCAGTTTTTGGTTTTAATGTCTCATCACCTAAATTATATGATTTACCACATTCACAAACCAAACGATTTAACATTCTTTTAACAGCTTTTTCTTTAGCCAAGTCTAAATAAATTACTTCGTAATCATTTAAAAATTTATCTAAAGTTTTTGCCTGATTAAGAGTTCTAGGAAAACCATCTAGAATAAATGGCTTTCCTACAATATTTCTAAGATGTTTCTCTAATATTGCAAATACTAAATCATCTGCAACAAGTTCTCCACTATCAATAATATTTTTAACTGCCTTACCACTCGCAGTTTCTAAAGCAACTTCTTTTCGCAACAAATCTCCAACAGAAATATGAACATAACCATATTTTTCTTTTAACATATTACTTTGAGTTCCTTTACCTGCTGCTGGAGGAGCTATAAATATTATATTTTTCATCTTAGTCTCTTTCTTTTCGCCGAATAGCTTCGACTTACTAAACTACTTTCCATTTGTTTATATGTTTCAATAGCAACACCTACTACAATAAGCATTCCTGTTCCCCCGATACTTACAGAAGCCGGAAGTTCAAATATCGCTGAGAATATTATCGGAATACCTGCAAGTATTACTAAGAAAATACTTCCTGTAAATGTTAATTTACCCATCGAATTACTTATATAATTCGCCGTATCTTCTCCTGGTCTAATACCTGGTATATATCCTCCACGTTTATTCAAGTTTTTACTCATTTCTTCGGGATTCATAACCATAAATGTATAAAAATATCCAAAGAATATAATTAATAATATATAAAGTATAAATCCTGTCGGTGTTGTATAATTTATATAATTATTTATAAAATTAATTGCCGTTTCATTACCAATTAAATTAACTATTGTTCCAGGAATAGTAATTAATATTTGTGCAAATATTACAGGAATTACCCCAGCTGAATTAATTTTAATTGGCAAAAAACTTTGACTAGCACCATATGCACTACTTGATCTATTAGCATATTGAATTGGAATTCTTCTTTCAGCAAGTTGTACCCAAATAATACCTACAATAATTAATAAGTATATTAAGATAAACAATATGAAGAAAAATATTCCCAAGCCAGTTGCATAAGTACCAGCAAGAATAAAGCCATCATAAGCTCCAACAAATACACTAGGCATACTAAGTATTATTCCAGCCATTATAAGCATTGATTGGCCATTACCAATTCCCTTATTAGTAATTTGATCCCCCATCCATAAACAAAATGCTGTACCAGCAGTCATTACTAATGCCGTTTTTAGCATTGTTGGAATATCAGAACCATTCATGAAAAATACACATAGTACATAAGCTTGAACAAAAGCAATAACAATACCCAAGTAACGAGTTATTCTGTTTATCTTTTGTCTACCTACATAACCTTGTTCTTTCAAATCTTTAAAATAAGGAATAATATCCATTTGTAAAAATTGAGTAATAATAGATGCAGTGATATAAGGAGAAACTCCTAAACCAAAGATTGAGAAGTTTCTAAGCCCTCCACCACTCATAATATTAAATATTTCTAAAAAACCCAATTCTTCATATATAATAGATGCCCAAGGAATTGTTATTGCACTTCCTAAGCAAAATATTCCTAAACAAAACAAGGTTAAATAGATTCTTCTTCTTAAATCTTTATTAGCTTTATTAAAAAGTTGGGAAAACCCCCGAAACATCTAAATCACCTCAGCTTTGCCACCGGAATTTTCAATTTTTGTAACAGCTTTACTAGAGAAACGATTAGCTTTAACAGTTAACTTCTTAGTAAGTTCACCATCCCCTAATACTTTAACTCCTGAAAGTTGTTTTTTAATTATCTTTCTTTCCTTTAATACTTCTGGTGTAACAACATCACCATCATTAAAGAATTTGTCTAGATCACTCAAATTAATTGTAGCATATCTAGTTGTAAAATTTTTATTATTGAACCCTCTAATCGGGATCCTTCTATGAAGTGGAGTTTGTCCACCTTGGAACCAAGCAGGAATTGATGCACCACTTCTTGACTTTTGACCATTTTCCCCGCGAGTAGCAGTTTTACCCATACCACTTCCAGGTCCACGACCAACACGTTTTGTTGGCTTTGTTTCTTTACTTTTTGGTAAATTTTCTAATTTCATCTTACAATTCCTCAACTTTCTTGCCGCGAAGTTCAGCAATATGTTCTGGAGTTCTTTGTTCCTTCAAAGCTTTCAAAGTTGCTTTAGCAACATTTACTTGTGTATTAGATCCAAGTGATTTAGCCACAATGTCTTTAACACCAGCAAGTTCTAAAACAGCTCTAGCAGCACCACCAGCAATTATTCCTCGACCTTCTTTAGCAGGTTTAATTAATACTACAGCCCTACCAACTTTTGCAGTCATTTCATGAGGAACAGTTCTATTATCTATTAAAGCAACTTTGCAAACATTCTTATTTGCAGCTTGCAAAGCTTTTTTAATAGCTTCTGGAACTTCATTAGCCTTTCCGCTACCAATACCAACTAAACCTTTTCTGTTTCCAACAGCAACAGTAGCAGAGAAACGGAAATGTCTTCCACCTTGTGTAACTTTCGTAACACGGCTGATAGAAATAACTTTTTCTTCAAGTAAATTTTTCTTTTGTTCTTGTTTTTGATTTCTCATGCTACCTCCCTAAAATTCTAGTCCAGCTTCTCTTGCTGCATCAGCAAGGGCTGAAACTCTACCATGGTATTGATATCCGCCACGGTCAAACACAACTGTTTTAATTTTTAATTTTTTACATTTTTCAGCAATATCTTTTCCAACTGCTTGAGCAGCTTCGATATTACCACCATTTTTAATATGTAATTCAAGGTTAGAAGAACTTGCAAGGGTAGTTCCTGTTACATCATCAATAACTTGAGCATAAATACCTTTGTTAGATCTAAATACATTTAATCTTGGGCATTCTTGAGTTCCACTAACAGTTTTACGAACTCTTTCGTGTCTTCTTACACGAGCCTTATTATTAGCTTCTTTTTTTATCATAACTTAACTCCTCCCTATGCCGCTTTCTTTCCTTCTTTACGACGTACATGTTCATCTTTATAACGAATACCTTTGCCTTTATAAGGTTCAGGAACTCTAACCTTACGAACATTCGCCGCAAATTCTGAAACTTTTTGTTTATCTATTCCATGAATAGTAATTTCTGTATTTGATTCACTAGTAACACTTAAGTCACTTGGTGCTTCCATTACAACTGGATGTGAATATCCAGCATTAATAGTTATCTTATTACCACTAACATTGAAACGATATCCAACACCAACTGCTTCAAGTCCTTTGCTAAATCCAGTAGATACACCAATTAACATATTATTAATTAATGAATTAGTAGTACCTTGCATCATATTAGCTTTTTGACTTGGTTTAACTTGTTTAGTTACTACAGTATTATCAATAACTTCAACATTTATTAAATTGCTAAAGCTATAATTTAATTCACCTTTAGGTCCTTTTACATTAACAGTATTACCACTAACATTTACTGTAACACCTTCCGGGATAGTTAGTTTTCTTTCACCAATTCTACTCATACTTCCTTACCAAATATAGGCAAGTACTTCACCTCCTAATCCCGCTTCTCTTGCTTCCTTATCAGTCATCAAACCTTTAGAAGTAGAAATTATAGCAATACCTAGTCCGTTTAAAACGCGAGGAATTTCATCCACTTTAGCATAAACTCTTAAACCAGATTTACTAATTCTTTTAAGACCAGTAATAACTCTTTCTTTCTTAGGTCCATATTTTAAAGTTATTGTAAGTTTATCACCATTACTAAGTTTCTCATAAACATAATCAGTGATATAACCTTCTTTCTTTAAAATTTCGGCAATTCCAAGAGTCATCTTCGTACCAATTACTTCAACACTATTGTATTTCATTTGATTAGCATTACGAATACGAGTTAACATATCTGCTATTTTATCTTGTACAAACATTCAAATTCCTCCTTACCAACTAGATTTCTTAACACCAGGTAATTTACCTTCATTTGCAAGTTCTCTAAAGCAAATACGGCAAATTCCATATTTTCTTAACACACCGTGAGGTCTACCACAACGATTGCATCTTGTATATGCTCTTGTTGAAAATTTTGGTGTTCTTTTATTTTTAACAATCATACTTTTTCTTGCCATAACGTCCTCCTTAATTTCTGAAAGGCATTCCGAAGCCAGCAAGTAAACTCTTAGCTTCTTCATTGCTCTTTGCAGTAGTTACGAATATGATATCCATACCACGTACCTTAACAACATCATCGTAATCGATTTCAGGAAAAATCAATTGTTCTTTAATACCAATTGTATAGTTTCCTTTACCATCGAATGAATGAGGTGAAACGCCACGGAAATCTCTCACTCTAGGAAGTCCAACACGTACTAATTTTTCGAAGAAATAATACATATTTTCTCCTCTTAAAGTAACCTTTACTCCGATAGGTTGACCTTCACGAACTTTAAATCCCGCAATTGACTTACGAGCTTTCGTAACAACAGGTTTTTGACCTGTAATCTTTTCAAGATCTTTAACAGCTGCAGTTATAAACTTTTCATCTTTAGATCCGTCCCCTACTCCCATGTTGATAACAATCTTTTCAAGTTTTGGTGATTCCATTACAGTAGTATAATTGTATTCCTTCATTAATTCCGGAACAATTTTTTCATTATATAATGTCTTAAAATTACTCATAACTACTTACTCGCTTTCTTAGAAGCTTTTTTAGTTGCTTTTTTTTCAACTTTTTCTTCTACTTTTTCTTTTTTTTCGGCTTTCTTAGCTTCTTTTTTAATTTCTTTAGCTTCAGCCTCAGTGATAACTTTTACATTTGAAACATGAATAGGAGCTTCAATTTCAAATATTCCACCACTTTCATTAGTTGTTCTAGGTTTACTATGTTTCTTAACAATATTTACACCTTCAACTACAACTCTTCGTTCAGACTTTAAAGTTCTAATAACTTTGCCTTCTTTACCTTTATCGGCACCAGCAATTATTTTAACAGTGTCTCCAACTTTAACTTTCATACAGCCTCCTATAATACTTCTGAAGCTAAAGATACGATTTTCATATAATCTTTTTCTCTTAGCTCTCTTGCAACTGGTCCAAGTACCCGTGTTCCAATTGGTGATTTATCATCCCTAATTAAAACACAAGCATTATCATCAAATTTGATATATGAACCATCATTTCTTCTTACACCATCAACAGTTCTAACGATAACAGCCTTGACAACTTTACCCTTTTTGATAGGACTATTAGGAATTGCTTTTTTAACAGTCCCAACTACAACGTCACCGATATTACCATATTTAACTTTAGATCCTCCAACAACTCTTATTACTAAAAGCTCACGAGCACCACTATTATCAGCAACTTTAAGTCTACTTTCTTGCATTACCATAATAATACCTCCTAAAGGATAACAGCTTCAACAAGAACTTCTACTAATTCATATCTTTTAGTTTTAGATAATGGTCTAGTCATTCTAATTTTTACTGTATCTCCTACTTTAGCTTTATTTGCTTCGTCATGCGCAGCATATTTTTTTGAATATTTTACACTTTTATGATATAAAGGATGTTTTTTCGAAGTTTCAACATTTACGATAATGGTTTTGTCGTTTTTAGCACTAACAACTTTACCAATTAATTCTTGTTTCTTTTCAGCCATTATTCGTTACCTCCACTTAATTCTCTTTCTTTAAGAATAGTTTTCATTCTTGCAACGTCACGTCTCAATTCTCTTAGTTGAGCAGGTTTTTCTAAAGTACCATTTGCTTGTTGCATTCTCTTTGTAAATAATTCTTCTTTAGTTTCAGTGATTTTCTTACTTAATTCTTCTGAAGACATTTTTCTAATTTCATTTATTTTCAAGAGAATCACCATCCTTTACTTCTTCTTTTTTAACAAATTTAGTTTTAACAGATAGTTTATGAGAAGCAAGTCTCAAAGCTTCACGAGCGATTTCTTCGCTTACACCAGAAACTTCAAACATAATCTTACCTTTCTTAACTACTGCTACCCATTCTTCAACGTTTCCTTTACCTTTACCTTGACGAGTTTCAAGAGGTTTTTTAGTTCTTGGCATGTGTGGGAAGATATTGATAAATACTTTACCACCACGCTTCATAAATCTTGTCATCGCAATACGCGATGCTTCGATTTGACGAGCTGATATCCAGCCACCTTCTGAGGCTTGTAGTCCGTATTCACCAAAATGTAATTCTGTATTACCTTTAGCTTTACCATCATAACTTATTCTATGACTCTTGCGATATTTAGTTCTCTTTGGCATCAACATTTTTATCAGCTCCCTTCACTGTCTTTTTAGCAGGAAGAATTTCATTTTTATAAATCCAAACTTTAACACCAATCTTACCATATGTAGTATCTGCTTCAGCAACAGCGTAATCTACGTCAGCTCTAATTGTATGTAGTGGCACAGTTCCTTCAGTATAACCTTCAGTTCTTGCCATTTCAGCTCCACCTAAACGACCAGACACAGCAGTCTTACATCCTTTAGCTCCGGCTTTCATAACATTTCTAATAGCTCTTTTTTGTGCAGATCTAAATGGTGCTCTTGCAGCAATTTGACTAGCAATATTATTAGCAACTAATTGCGCATTTAAATCTGGATTCTTTTCTTCTACTATATTGATATAAATTTCTTCACCAACTAATTTGGCAATTTTCTTTCTTAATTTTTCGATGTCTTCACCGCCACGTCCAATGATAACACCTGGTTTAGCAGTATAAATAGTAACATCAGTACGTCCTTTTTTACGTTCAATAATAACACTAGCAATAGCAGCATCCTTCATATTCTTTTCTAAGTATTCTCTTATTTTAATATCGTTAATTAAATACTCAGGATAATCTTTTTTAGCATACCATTTTGATTGCCAGTCTTTATTAACACCAAGACGATATCCTATAGGATTTACTTTTTGTCCCATACTATTTTACTCCTTTCGCAGTATCACTTACACATACAGTGATGTGACTACTTCTTTTATCATGACGATCAACATTACCACGGCTGGCAAATTTGATTCTCTTGTAAATAGGACCTGGATTAATATAACATTCACTAATTCTTAGTTCATTTTCATTTGCTCCAAAGTTATTTACAGCATTTGCTACCGCTGAATTTAAAACTTTTAAGATTAGTCGACTTGCTTTAGTATTGGTGTTTTCCAATATACCACGAGCAGTTTCAACATCTTTACCTCTAATTAAATCCATAGTCATTCTTGCAAGTCTTGGTTTAATTAAAGCATTTTTGTGAATTGCATAAGCTTCCATGTTACCTCCTATTTATTTCCTGCATGGCCTGTAAACTTACGAGTTTGTGAAAACTCTCCAAGTTTATGTCCAACCATGTCTTCAGTAATATATACTGGTATAAAATCTTTACCATTGTGAACAGCTATTGTATGTCCTACAAAATCAGGAAAAATAGTAGATCTTCTTGACCATGTTTTAATAACTGTTTTCTTGTTACTTTTATTCATTTCTTGGACACGTTTCATTAGCGATTCTGCTACATAAGGTCCTTTTTTCAAACTTCTTGCCATAACCTCACCTATTTTGCCTTTCTACTTACAATAAGTCTTTCACTTTTCTTTTTACTCTTACGAGTCTTAACACCAAGAGCAGGTTTACCCCAAGGTGTCATTGGGCTCTTACGTCCGATAGGTGCACGTCCTTCACCACCACCATGAGGGTGATCGTTAGGATTCATTACAGATCCACGGTTAGTAGGTCTAACACCCATATGACGTTTACGTCCAGCCTTACCAAGATTTACTAACTTGTAATCTTCATTACCAACAACACCAATTGTTGCCATACAATTTCCAAGTACTAATCTTGTTTCTCCAGATTGTAAACGAACCATTACATATTTTCCTTCACGTCCTAGGATTTGAGCACTAGATCCTGCACTACGACAGATTTCAGCTCCTTTACCAGGTTGAAGTTCGATACAATGGATTATTGTACCAACTGGAATATTCTTAAGTGGTAAAGCATTACCAACTTTAATATCAGCAGCTTCACCATTTTCGATGATTGCACCAACTTGTAATCCAGCTGGAGCAATAATATATCTCTTTTCACCATCTTTATAATTGATTAAAGCAATATTTGCTGTTCTATTTGGATCGTATTCAATAGATGCAACACGTCCAGTAACACCAACCTTATTTCTCTTATAATCAATCATACGGTATTTTCTTTTAGCTCCTCCACCAATGTGGCGAACTGTCATTTTACCTTGATTATTTCTTCCACCAGTTTTACTTTTAGTCTTAAGTAATGATTTAGTAGGCTTAGCCCCAGTTAATTCTTCATTAACTAGAGTTGTCATACCTCTACGACCATTAGTTGTAGGTTTATAATGTTTTATAGCCATTGTTTACCCTCCTAAATCTCAATTGAAGAACCTGACTCTAATGTAACAATAGCCTTTTTATAAGTTTTAGTTCTTCCTGAGTATCTTCCAACTCTTCTTCTCTTAGATTTTGTATTTAATGTATTAACACTTTTAACACTTACTTTAAATGCTTCTTCAACTGCTTTCTTAATATCAGTCTTAGTTGCATCCTTAGCAACTTTAAATGTATATACATTATTTTGTCTATTAGCCATTGATTTTTCAGTAATGACTGGTGCAATAATGATATCTGAATAATGTTTCATTATTTAAGCACCTCCTCAACTTTACTTATTGCTGCTTCATCCATAACAACAACGTCAGCATTTACTAAATCATAGCAATTTACTTCATCAGCATATATTACTAATACATTTGGTAAATTTCTAACTGCTAAATACAGATTTTCAGCATCATCACTTGTAACAAATAATATTTTATTATCAAGTTTTAATCCTTCTAACATTTTAATAGCATCTTTAGTTTTAGTAGATTCCATATTGAAACTATCAACAACAACTAAAGCCTTTTCTTGTACTTTACTAGATAAAGCACTCTTTAGAGCAATAACTCTTTCTTTCTTATTAATTTTGAATGTATAATCTCTTGGACCTACACCCATAGGTATTCCGCCACCACGCCATTGTGTAGCACGAATACTACCTTGACGAGCACGTCCAGTCCCCTTTTGTCTCCAAGGCTTTCTTCCGCCTCCAGAAACTTCGCTTCTATTTTTAGTTTTTCTAGTTCCTTGACGAGTACTATCAAGTTGTAAACGAATCATTTTCTTTAGAGAGTCTGTATTTACTTCAATATTCCAAACGCTATCTGTTAATGTTAAATCTTTAACTTTTTCACCATTAAGGTTCTTAACACTTATCTTTGTCATATTTTAATCCTTTCTAAGCAATTACTTGCTTTCTTCTTGAGCATCTTCTGCAGCATCAGTTACTTCAGTTTCTTCTGAGTTAGCAACTTCTTCAGTAGTTTCTACTACTTCTTCACTGACTTCTTCTGGAGTTACTTCATCAACTACAGTTTCTTGCTTATATTCAAGAATTTCTTTAGGATCACTCTTGCGACTATTCTTAACAGCAGTCTTGATTAACACTAAAGAATTTTTTGCTCCTGGAACATTTCCACTTACTAAAATATAATTTTCTGCTTCGTTTACTTCAATAATTTCTAGATTTTGAATAGTAACTGTATCAACACCCATGTGACCAGCTAACTTTTTACCCTTTAATACTCTTTTTGGTAACATAGTTCCTAGCGAACCAGGTCTTCTATGATAGTGAGATCCATGAGTCATAGGCCCACGAGATTGGTTATGTCTCTTAATAACACCTTGGAAGCCCTTTCCTTTACTAGTTCCTGTTACGTCTACAACTTCTCCTACAGTAAATACACCAGCGCTAACTGTATCACCAATATTATAAGTTGATTCTACATCTCTTATTTCCTTTAAGAAGCGCTTAGGAGTAGTATTTGCTTTTTTAGCATTTCCCATTTCTGGTTTATTTGCTAACTTTTCTTTCTTTTCGAATACGCCAAGTTGGATTGCGTTATAACCATCTTTTTCGACAGTCTTAACTTGCATTACTACATTTGGTTCAACTTCAATAACTGTAACAGGAATAAGTTTACCATCTTTAGTAAATACTTGAGTCATTCCAGCTTTACGCCCTAAGATTCCTTTCATACTTCATTTTCCTTTCTTAATTTTCTTATAATTTGATATTTACATCAACACCACTAGGTAAATCTAAATGAGTTAACGCATCAACGGTTTCCTTACTAGGATTTTTAATATCGATTAATCTCTTGTGAGTTCTTCTTTCGAATTGTTCACGAGCATCCTTATATTTGTGTACCGCTCTTAATACTGTAACTTTTTCAATTTCTGTTGGTAAAGGTACAGGTCCAGAAATTTCGCCACCAGTTCTCTTAACAGTTTCCACAATTTTACCAGCTGCTACATCTAGTAATCGATGATCGTATGCTTTCAAATTAATTCTTACTTTTGTACTTGACACTTGCATGTCCTCCTTTCGCCTATATCTAGTATAGACATACTCCGTACAAGTTCTCCAAAACACTTTTTCTTTACCAACTTACCCTAGTGTATCAGTAACCTTGCACATCAACGCAGTCATACGTCTATAATAATATCATTAAAATCTATGAATTGCAACAAAAAAATTGCAAAAAATTGCAATTTTCTACAAAAATAATATCTAACATCATTCTTCAATAAGCAATGATACGGTTTCAGCCATTTCACTAGGTATAGCAATATCCATATAATCCAAAATTGTCGGAGCAACATTGACAAGTGTTCCCGTTTCTTTCATCTTTATTTTATTATCTACTATTATAAAAGGCACTTTACTTGTTGTATGAGTTGTACAAGGACTTCCATCGGAGTTAATCATTATATCGGCATTACCATGATCAGCAAGCAAAATTACCTTATAAAAATTATCTTCAGCCTTTTCTAAAATTTTTCCTAAACACAAATCAATAGCCATACAAGCCTTTGTTGCAGCATCCATATTCCCAGTATGTCCCACCATATCAGGATTTGCAAAGTTAACTAAAATAAAATCATAATCAACATTCATTGCTCCAACTACCTTTTTAGTTACTTCAACACAACTCATCTCTGGTTTTAAATCATACGTAGCAACATCTGGAGATGCCACATGGAATTTATCACAATTTTCAATCTTGCCATCAAATCCGCCATCAAAAAAGTAAGTAACATGGGGATACTTTTCCGATTCAGCAATTCTAGCTTGCGTAAAACCTAATTCACTTAAATAAATTCCCAAAGGATGAGTAACATCTGGATGTTCAATAAAATTAAGAGTTTTAATCTTTTTATCAACAGGCAAAAAACTAAACACTGTTACAGCATTCAAGTCCTTAGCTGCAAAAGAATCAAAATTCGAGCAATTAACAATACTATTAAGTATTTGTTTTGCTCTATCTGCTCGATAATTCATCCAAATTAAGACATCACCATTTTTTATTACATCATTCGATAACTTAATTGGTTTAATAAATTCATCTGTTATTCCAGCATCGTAACTATTATTTATACTTCTTTCAATATCTAATGAACTAACGCCTTTACCATTAACAACTAAATCATAATAAAGTTTTGTCCGATCCCAATTTTCATCTCTATCCATTGCATAGTATCTACCACAAACAGTAGCTATATTACCAATGCCATTATTTTCCAAAATCAAGTCCTTAATCATCTTTATATATTTATAAGAAGCGTGAACATCAGTATCTCTTCCATCAGTTATAATATGAAAATGTATTTTCGTAAAACCATTATTAACCAAAAATTTATACATTTCTAAAAAGTCATCGACTCCAGCATGAATATTACCATCACTACAAAGTCCCATTATATGAATATCTTTATCTTTCAAAGAAAGTAATTTTTGGACATTTTTATTTTCTATATCCGGATTTGCTAAAAATTCATTTACAAGTATTTCTGGTTGTTTTAGTATTCTTCCAGCTCCAATAGTCATATGACCTACTTCACTATTTCCTTCTTGACCATCATTAAGTCCAACAGCTGAACCGGAAGCTTCTAATAAAGCGTGAGGATAAGTTTTCCACAACTCATTAAAATTATTCATTGTGGCAGCTTTTATCGCATTACCATTCTCTTCATCACGTATTCCAAATCCATCAAAAATAATAGTTAATATCTTTTTCATAAGTCTCCTTCATTTATGCCACTATAATAACATAATATATCCTAAAAAACAAGAAAATGGACTAACTGTCCATTTTACCCAACTAACTCTTTTTGATGTAGTTTAAGTCTATCAGCAATTGTAGTCAAAAACTCTGAATTAGTTGGTTTACTTCTTTCAAAATCTATAGAGTTACCAAATATATCTTCCATTATCTTTAGATCTCCTCTTATCCAACTAATTTCAATAGCATGTCTAATTGCTCTTTCTACTCTTGAAGAAGTTGTATTATATCTATTAGCTATCTCTGGATAAATATCCTTAGTTACTAAATTAACCACTTCTTTACTAGTATATATCATCATAATGCCTTCTCTAATATACTTATAGCCTCTTACATGTGATGGAATACCCAAATCATGTAAAAGTGAACTTACTTCAACCTCTACGCTATAATTATCTTGATATTTAATTTCTTCACTTTCATGAAATAAATCAATGATTCTTTCATCCAATATTTTCATATCAATTGGTTTAAGCATATAATAGCTAGCTTTTAACTTTTGCATCTTTTTAATTGTATAATCATCTTTAAAACTAGATAATACAATTATTTTCTTTTCAATATTTCTTTTGTTCAACTCTTCTAACATTTTAATACCATCAATCTGAGGCATCAAAATATCTAACAAGACAACATCATAATCATTTTGATTATTAATTAAATATTTAAGTCCTTCCTTTCCATTACTAAACAAACCTACAACTTTTACTTCCTTACTATCCTTAAAGTACTTCCTAACACTACTTAGCACGTTTTCGTTGTCATCTATTGCAACAACATTAATTATTTTGTTCATGTGTTCCCTTTCTTACTGCTAAATTTATTTTTACTGCACATGAACTCATTATAAAATACAATAATACAAAATACTACAAAAACTTTTGTCGAATAATGTAAATCGGTGTAAACATTTGTCACAATATGTCGAAAACATCTATTTTTTATGCATTTTAATTCAACACTAGTATATTTCAATCACAACAAACTTGTCATATATATTGGTAAATAAAGAATATCATTTTCTATTTTTAAATCCCCTGTATGAAGTATTATTGCATCTCCAAGATAATCTTTATACTTATTATATAATTTATTTAATGAAGAATAAGTATAATTTTTACCAGATTTTACTTCAATAGGTATTATATTATGTTTGGATGTAATCATACTTTTAGATATTAAAAAATCAATTTCCATTGTATCACTTGAATTATCCCTACTGTTTCTAGAAAAGAAATACAATTTATTACCAGTAGCATTTAACATTTGAGCAACTAAATTTTCTAGTATCATACCATTATTAAACGTCAATTTATCAAATAGTATCTTTTTATACACTTCTTCCCTAGTTATTTCTTTTTCATTAAAAGTCATTGATAACAATAATCCTGTATCCATAAAATAACACTTTAAACTATTAGAATCTAATCTTTGTCCAAGTCCTATATTAGGTTCAGTTGTATTATAAGCAATATTTATAAGCCCCGCATCTTCAAGCCAATAAAAAGCCCCTTCAAAATCTCTATATCTTGCATTTTCACTTAAATTTGCAAAATTAAATTTTTTTTCATGTTTTTGCAATTGAGCTGGAATAGTATCAAAAATTTGTTCAACTTTCAAATTCAGCTCATCAGCGTGCTTTCTGATATCATTTCTATACAATTTTATAATATCTCTTTTTATTTTATCAGCCCGTTCAAAACTATTTGTGTTTTTATACTCCAAAACTGCTTGAGGCATACCACCAACAATCATATATTCTTTAAAATAGTCCATAATTTTGCGATGCATAGCAGGACCAAGTGGTTTTCTTTCTTCATAAAATTTACGAATATAATCCATTAGTGTATCTCTTCCCATCGCCCAAAGAAACTCTTCAAAATCCATAGGATTCATCTTAATGCTTTCTTCTTCAGAAGGAATTAAAATATCTCTAACATTCTTTTTTATTGATATTAAAGACCCAGTCTCAATAAAATCATATCTACCATCTGCAACCAAATATTTTATAGCAGATCTTGCTCGTGGGCAAAATTGAACTTCATCGAAAATGAAAACAGTATTTCTTTCATATAATTCCACGCCATAATACTCAGACAAATAAAGAAATAATTTATCTAAATCATCTAAATAATCATTAAATAAATTCTTAATTTCTTCTTTCTCCTTAAAGAAATCTATCAATACATATGATTTATAATTTTTTTTTGCAAACTCTAAAGCAATGTAACTTTTCCCAATACGCCTTGCTCCTTCAATTAACATTGCTGTTTTTCCATCGCTATTGTTTTTCCATTTTAATAATTCATCATAAATTTTTCGTTTCATCAAAATCACCTAATCCCTATATTATATTTTAGCATATGTTCTAACAAAAATCAAATGTTATGCACGAAATCAAAGATTTTAAAAAGTCAATTTTGCACGAAATCAAAGATTTTGGACATCGAATTTTGCACGAAATCAAGAATTTCACAAATATTTCGCAATCATATATAATTCGACAAAATTCACATTTCATTTATGCTATAGGGGGGAATTACTATGAATTATTTTAAAAATATTGAAGAACTAATTATTGAAAATGAAGCAACTAAAAAAGTAAATGCTTTAAAAGATAATTCTAATACTTTAAACACCTATTGGAATATCGGCAAACTTATCGTTGAAGCCCAAGGTGGTGAAAAAAGAGCCAAATATGGCGATGGCTTAATAAAAGAATGGGGATATAAGTTAAGTCTAAAATATGGTAAATATTATGATGCTAGAAAATTACGCAGAATGCGCACATTTTATATACAATTCCCAATATGGGCCGCAGTGCGGCCCGAATTAACTTGGACACACTATAGAACATTACTATCTATAAAAAATCCAAATGAAAGAAATTATTACATCAACCAAATTTTACTAAATAATCTATCATCCAGAGAACTACAAAAAGAAATTAAAAGCAAATCTTTTAATAGATTATCTTATGCAGACAAAAACAATATTGAAGTAATTACTGAGGTTAATGAAACTGATTTATCAATTATGGACATGATTAAAGACCCAATCAT
>CALVVI010000005.1 GCA_944363815.1 uncultured Bacilli bacterium
GATAAAGTTAATATTATATATGGAGATCGTAATACAGCTAGAGTTTTTAAAGAAAATGACATATGGAAATTAGAAGGAAATTTATACTATTGCCTTACTGATATTGAAAATCAAAGCATAGAGCCTTAATTAAATGGGTTCTTTTTTTAAAATATGAAAGATTGACACGCATACATTTGCTTGATATAAATGATTTATTAAATAAAGGGGTGAAGATAATTATAAGGGCTAACTTGATAAAAAATTTATAAATATATAACACGACCATCTGTAGTTAGTCTATAGATAATCGAGAGGACTCTGAAAAATAGAAATGCTTTGTAGTGTGTAAAAGTGTCAAACTTGCTTGCCTTTATTCAACAAAAAAAGCCATAGCGATTTATGGCTTTTAATTATACATTATCTATCTTCGTATATACCAGTATATTCATATCCATCTAATGAAGTAGAAGTACTCCATTTATATTCTGGTGAACGATGCATATAAGTTGTTTCTGTCTTTGGATCAGTTAATGTATAACCGTCGTATTTATCTTTATTTTCAGCTGTATCTCTAACACAATCTTTGCTTAAAGTATATACTAAATCAAATTTTAATGGAACAAAATATACGTTAGTGCCAAGATTACTTGCATAATACGGAGAAACACCATTATTGTTCCTATAATTAATTGTTATAGTAGATCTAAATGTATCTCCAACTCTATATACTCCACTCACATTAAATGAGAAATTAGAACTCTTTAGCGCTGAATTTCTAAAAGCTGTTGGATTGCTTATTGGAACATCTTTAGTTCCATCGCTACCAGTCATATACAAAGCTCCATTTTGATTTATGTAACTACTATAATCAGCTAGTCCAGTAGAGAAATATGATTTATTTTCAATTGAAACTGAACCTTTGATAGAATCCGGATCAATCTTTAAGAATTGAATTTCATAATCATATTTTTTATTATAACTAGTATTATCTGTAACATAACCAGTTGAATAGAACGCTTCTCTAGTTGGTTTACAATAATTATAAGTCGTAGTTGTTATCTCTTTGTTTTCATCCTCAGGATCATTAGAATATCCAGCTTTCCATTCAGACCATCTAACAAACTTATAATATCTTGTCTTTTCATCAGTTGGTTCTTGTGGATTATTATTGTTATTATTATTATTATTATTATTATTATTATTGTTGTTATTATTGTTATTATTGTTGTTTGTTGAACAACTAATTGATGAACAAGATACTTTGATATTTACTGTGGTTTTTACTGTAG
The DNA here is from genome assembly GCA_944363815.1 of uncultured Bacilli bacterium. Lineage (GTDB taxonomy): Bacteria > Bacillota_I > Bacilli_A > RF39 > UBA660 > Onthocola_B. The sequence goes on from CALVVI010000005.1 coordinate 1,272, forward strand.
TTGTGACTTTGCTACCTGTAGATGAGCTACTACTTGATGTTGTTGATCCTCCACTAGTGCTAGTGTTTGTAGAAGATGTATTTGAACTTCCAGTATTAGTAGCAGAAGTATTATCACTTGGAGTATCATCTACTACAACATCAGTGTTTGTAGGATTTGGATCACAAGTATATTCAGTACAATTTGCTTCTTCAATTGTTGTTACAATAAAATCTGATTTATCACCACAATCAAGGCTAACTTTTAAAGCATAATTGCCATCAGCGGTTTTAGTTGTTTGAACATAACTTGAATCGATATCACAAACATCACCGTCTTCTGTAAAATCAATTAACATTTTTTGATTTAACATTTGAGACAACGTTAACTTTTCAGTTGACCCAACTTGTTCCGGCAACTTTGATGGTGTAAAATATTCAAACGCTGCATCTTTCATAGCGGTAATATTGGTTATATAATCAGTATTGCCAGTAGCTAAACTGTTATCAGAATTACCTTTATTACCAGTAACCTTAGTAACAATTAGACAGATTATAAATACTACAACTGCCAAGATAACCAATTTAATAACCAAAGATCCCCAATTCAAACTTAATTTTCTGTTTCCTTCTTCGTACATAATCGTACCCCCTTTAATTTTAGAAAAACATATTTCTTTAAGTCGCTCATATTCTATCATATTATCTAATGAAAGTCAAATTTAAATTCTTGAATTTCTCCATTTTGACGGTGGTTTTTCTCATAACATATTAATTATATTCATAATAGTAAAAAAATTGATTGATTTCAAACTAAAGTTCGTGGTAAAATTATTCTACCAGCAGTTATGGTGTATTTTAATTATAATTTATGGTAGAATATGTAATGCGAAAGAAGGAATTTTATGTCTAATGTTGATAAAATAGTTATTAAAGGGGCAAGGGAAAACAATTTAAAAAATATTGATATTGAAATACCTAAAAATAAATTAGTAGTAATGACCGGAGTATCAGGAAGTGGCAAGAGTAGTTTAGCATTCGATACTATTTATGCTGAAGGTCAAAGAAGATATGTTGAATCTCTTTCAGCATATGCAAGACAATTTATTGGTGTTAATGAAAAACCAGATGTTGACTCAATCGAAGGATTAAGTCCATCTATATCAATTGATCAAAAATCGACGAATAAAAATCCACGTTCAACTGTAGGAACAATTACAGAAATATATGATTATCTTCGTCTTTTATTTGCTCGCATCGGGACTCCATATTGTCCTAATCATCATATTTCTATAACTAGCCAAAGTATCGAAGAAATGACTAATCGGGTGATAGAGTATGCAGGACTTACTGTAACAATTTTATCTCCGATAGTTCATGGTGAAAAAGGAACTCATAAAGATCTATTTGATGAACTACGTAAAGAAGGATATTCTAAAGTTCGTGTCAATGGCAAGATTATGAGCCTTAACGATGAAATAACTCTTGAAAAAAATAAAAAAGATAATATTGATATTGTTATGGATAAAGTAACCGTTGATGATATTGAACGCGGACGTATTTTCGAAGCCATAGAAGAATCTACAAAAAAAGCCGATGGCAAAGTAGTAATACTTGTTAATGATGAAGAAATATTCATGAGCGAAAAATATGCCTGTATTAAATGTAATTATTCAATTCCGGAACTTGAACCGAGACTATTTTCTTTTAATGCTCCATATGGCGCTTGTGAAGAATGTAAAGGCTTAGGAACAAAACTTAAAATAAGTGAAGATTTACTTATTCCTGATTGGAATAAATCGATTATGGACGGTGGAATTACTGCGATTAGTATGGATTCCACAACTTATTTCACTCAAATAGAAACTGTATGCAAGTATTATGACATTGATATGTATGCCCCGCTTAAAGACATACCACGGGAAAAACTTGATTATGTTTTATATGGTACAAATGAAATAATGGAATTTAATTATGTATCTAAAAATGGTAATACGCGTAATGCTAAAGGTGCTTATGAAGGTGTCATCCCTGCTTTAGAAAGAAGATACATGGAAACAAAAAGTGGTTGGATAAGAGAGTGGCTAGATGGCTTTATGGTGGAAACTGAATGCCCAGTTTGTAAGGGAAAACGTCTTCAAAAATCAGTTTTATCAATTTATATCAATGATAAAAACATTTTCGATATGACTGATATGTCAATCGGTGATTTACTTTCCTTTGTTAAAAAACTAAAACTTACTAACGAACAAAAAGAAATAAGTGAACTTATATTAAAAGAAATAATTTCTCGTTTAGAATTTCTAAATAATGTAGGTCTTTCTTACTTAACTCTTACTCGTAGCGCCGGAACTTTATCTGGTGGAGAAGCCCAACGTATAAGACTTGCAACCCAAATCGGATCTCGTCTTTCTGGAGTTTTATATGTCTTAGATGAACCATCAATCGGGCTTCATCAAAAAGATAATGAAAAATTGATAAATTCTTTAAAAGAAATGCGTGATTTAGGTAACTCTTTAATAGTTGTAGAACATGACACTGATACGATGCTTGCAGCTGATTATCTAATCGATATTGGACCTGGTGCTGGTGAATATGGTGGATGCGTTATGGCTGCTGGAACTCCAGAAGAAGTTATGCATAATCCTAATAGTTTAACTGGTAAATATTTAAGTGGAGTTGAAAAAATTGAAATACCTAAAAAACGTCGTAAAGGAAATGGCTTAAAAATATCTATTAAAGGAGCAAAGGAAAATAATCTACATAATGTAAATGTTGATATTCCTTTAAATAAACTAGTAGTTGTAACTGGTGTATCTGGTTCCGGTAAATCATCTCTTATCAATGAAGTATTATATAAAACTATTGCTAACAAATTATATCGCAGTAAAGTAGTACCAGGTAAACACAAAGATATTTTAGGTTTAGAAAATATCGATAAAGTAGTCCAAATAACCCAAGATGCTATCGGTAGAACTCCAAGAAGTAATCCAGCAACTTATGTTGGAGTCTTTGATGATATCCGTGATTTATTTGCCACAACTAAAGAAGCGAAAATGCGTGGTTATGACAAAAGTAGATTCTCATTTAACGTCAAGGGCGGAAGATGTGAAAATTGTTGGGGAGATGGTGTCAAGAAAATTGAAATGCATTTCCTAGCAGATGTTTACGTTCCATGTGACGTATGTAAAGGTAGTCGCTATAATAAAGAAACATTAGAAATAAAATATAAGGGTAAGAATATTAGTGAAGTTTTAGATATGCGTGTCAGTGAAGCAATCGAATTTTTTGCTAATGTTCCTAAAATTTATAACAAACTTAAAGTTATGATGGATGTCGGACTTTCTTATATTAAATTAGGTCAACCAGCTCCAACTCTTTCTGGTGGAGAAGCTGGACGTGTCAAGTTAGCCAAAGAACTTCAAAAGAAAGCCACAGGAAAATCGCTATTTATTTTAGATGAACCGACAACTGGTTTACACTCAGATGACATTAAAAAGTTGTTAAGTATTTTAAATCGTATCGTCGATAATGGTGATACAGTTATCGTAATTGAACACAACTTAGATGTTATAAAAGTAGCAGATCACATCATTGACCTAGGCCCTGATGGAGGTAAAAATGGTGGTAAAATTGTAGTAACGGGAACTCCAGAAGAAGTGGCTAAATGTGAAAAATCTTACACGGGAGAATTTTTAAAAAAGATTTTATCGGAAAATAAATAGATTTATTTTTACAATACTGCTATAATAATTAATATATGGAAGGTGAAAACATGGATCGTTATATATTTACTATTGGCAATTTTAAAATTGAGTGGTATTCATTTTTAATTGTTATTGGAGCTATATTAGGTATAATCATGGTAATTAAAGAGGCAAAACGTTATAAATATCCAGTAGATTTTATGTTTAATTTATGTTTTTGGACTATTATTATTGGTATTATCGGCGCTAGACTTTATTATGTGTTATTTAATTTGGATTTATATACTAATTTTTGGGACATCTTTAAAATATGGGAAGGTGGACTTGCTATCCATGGAGGTATAATTTTTGGCTTTATAACTTGTTTGATATATTGTAAAAAATATAAAGCGCGAACTATCCGTATTTTAGATTTCTTTGTCCCAGCCTTATTACTAGCTCAGGCAATAGGAAGATGGGGAAATTTCTTTAATCAAGAAGCCCATGGTGCTGCTACTAGCTTAAGCCACCTTCAAAGTTTACATATTCCAGACTTTATTATTGAAGGAATGAATATCGGCGGAGTATATTATGAACCAACATTTCTTTATGAATCATTATGGTGTTTACTCGGACTTATAATAATACTGATTATTCGTCGTCTTAAACTTACTAAAGTTGGTCAACCGACGGCTTTATATTTAATGTGGTATGGTTTAGGCCGTTTCTTTATTGAAACTATGCGCACTGATTCACTAATGCTTGGTGGCTTTAAAGTAGCTCAAATTATTTCCGTTATTATGGTAATAATTGGCTTACTAGCAATAATGATCACTGGTCGAAAAGGACGTTATGAAGATTTATATGACCAAGATGAAAACGAAACAGTAAGATTTTAAGGAGGGTATTTATGTATGATGTAATCATTATTGGCATGGGTATCAGTGGTATTACTGCAGCTATATATGCTAAACGTAGTAATAAAAAAGTTTTGCTAATCGATAAAGCTATGCCTGGTGGAACTCTTAACAATATAGATAAAGTTAGTAATTATCCTGGCCTTGTAGATATTAGTGGTCCTGACTTTGCTGCAAATTTATTTAAGCAAATAAAGACTCTAGATATACCGTATAAACTAGAAGAAGTAAAATCTTTAAAACTTACTGATAATGTTAAAGTAATCGAAACAACTAACAACACTTATCAAGCTAAAAATGTAATACTAGCTATGGGAAGAAGGCCGAAAATGCTAGGCTTAGAAAATGAATCTTCTCTTTTAGGCCGCGGAATATCGACTTGTGCCTTATGTGATGCCTTCTTTTATAAAGATAAAGACATTGCAGTAGTAGGTACTGGTAATAGTGCTTTACAAGAAACTCTATATTTAGCAAATATTGTAAATAAAATATATCTAATTAATCGTCGTGATGGTTTTCGCGGAGATTCCATGCTTGTTGATCAAATTAAAAGCCTGGATAATATCGAGATAATCTATAACGCTAACATAAAAGAACTTAATTCCGAAAATAATAAGCTTTCCGAAATAATTTTAGCCAATAACAAACATATTAAAGTAGAAGGCCTATTTATTTATATTGGCTCTATTCCGGAAACAAAAATAGTTCCTGAAGACATATTAGATTCTGATGGTTATGTAATTGTTGATAAGTATTTAAAAACTAAATTACCTGGCGTTTATGCTATCGGAGATATAATAAAAAAGGATGTTTATCAACTTGTAACAGCAGCTGCTGATGGTGCAAGAGTAATTAGTTATTTAGAAGATTAAATATTATATATAAAAGTATCAGCATATTCTAGAAAGACACTATTTTTAGTGCCTTTTTCAATTGTTTAAATTCACTAAAAGTTAGCAGAAATTTTCATTGTGGGTAATAGCTATTTATTCTAAAAGAATACAAATAGAATTTATAGACGTTAAATAAAAAATACTATTATTTGTATTTTTTTTATCCTTGTGTTAAAATAGTGGCCATGGTGCAGGGGTATGAAAAAAAATAATTTAATTGAATTAATATCAAGCATATTAGTAATTGTTTTAGTAGTATTAGGGTATAATCTTTATACTACATATAATGCTACAAAAAAAAGTGCTAGTACTTATGCTTTAGCTACTTATAACTTAGATATCTCCGGATTTAATTATATTAATAGTGTTATTGATGATAATAAAGTTTATTTACTTTATAATAGTAATAATTATTACTTAGTACGTATTATTGATAACATTACTAGTGAAGAAGAAAGTTATTCATATGGTATAGATGGGGTATGTAAACTTCAAAATGAAAACTCTTATCCTTATATATATTGTACAGATAATTATAATGTAAAAATTTACAATGTTAAATTTCAAAATATAATTACGCAAAAAATATCAACTAATTATAATTACGCTATCAATACTAATGGAGACAATTTAAGTTTTAAAATAGTTGATAATAATAACAGTTATGAATATATAAATGGTTATTATGAAAGAACAAAAAATTCTTTTGTTTCTTTAGATAGCCCTTTTGTCCTAGAAGCGTATTGTACAGATAATTGTTTACTAATTCGTTATAATGATTTAAACGAAGTAACAAGTTTATATAAAGATAATGAACTATTAGAAACTAACATTTTAGGATATCAAAGCTATAGCAACGGCATCTATACTTATGATGATAACACTATTAAGATATATAATGCTTTACTTGACAGTTATAACAAATATACCTCTCCAATTGATAATTTGCTTTCTAACATTTTTACCTTAGGTACAAACAACGAATATTTATATGTTTTAAATAGAGAGGTAATAGATGTTTATGATTTATTTAGTGGTGATATTGTTACTAGAATTGATGCTCAAAAAATAGCAGATAATGTTACTAAATTACAAGTAATTAACAACTATTTATATGTTTATGGAGATTATAACTTATACATTTATAATATATCTGATATTGAACATACTAACGAAACTTCTTCAAGTGATATATCAGACAAGATAGATTTTTATCAAGAATATTATGGTGTAACTATTAATTTAGAAGATAATCCTAATAATTTAAGTAATGATTACCAAATAGTAAAAGCTACAAATAATAATGATATCACAGAAGCTTTAGATGAACTAGAATATTACTTTTTAGTATTTAATCAAGAATTTTTTAGTAGGTTTTCTACCCATGGAATGGATGGATTAAATATTTACTTTGCTAGTAGTATTTCTTCTGGTAATCACGGCAGTTCTGAATCAGCAGAAATTGTAGGGCTTTACCTAAATAAAGATAATAAATATAATATTGTTATATGTATAAATAGTAATGAAGATATTTTAAATATTATCTTTCATGAAACATTCCATGCGATTGAGGCATACCTTCGAGTATTTAATGTAACATTTAGTAGGTGGAATAGTTTAAATCCTTCTGGATTTACTTATACCAATGTTTATTACACAAATATGACATTCAGTGATGTGTATGGTTATAATAATAATGCTAATGAAATATATTTTGTTGATAACTATGCTCGAAGTAGTGAAATGGAAGATCGGGCTCGAACTTTTGAACAAGTTGGCTTGGGAACTAACTTAACTAATTATCCACACTTAAACGCTAAAGTCAATTATCTTAAACAAGTTTTGTTAACAAACTTTCCAGGATTAAAAACCTCGAGGTATTTTGTTTAATTGATATACATAAAATTAAGCAGTGATACTTATGTTTAAGAGAAAAGTTTACGAATTAGAAGATACTAAATACTATCGCCGTGGTTTTCTTGATGGTATAAATTTTACTACTGAATTCTTAAAAAATACTAATTATGAAGAAACTCTTAGCTTTTTAAATAACACTTTAGATAATCTAGATTATTATGCTAAAAAATACCAAATGAATAAAAGAGTTTTAAAAAAGAATGCAGAAGTATTATTGCGTAATTTAAAATTATTTTATAATAAATGAGGAATGTAAAACACATTCCTTTTTCTTCTACTTTGTGTTAAAATAAGGGTGGAGTTGAAGTTTATGAAAGTTAGAACACGTTTTGCACCTAGTCCAACTGGGTATATGCATATTGGGAATTTAAGAACAGCAATATTTGAATATTTACTTGCCAAAAAATATAACGGTTCTTTTATTCTTCGTATTGAAGATACTGATCAAACTAGAGAAGTTGAAGGTGCAATCGATTTTATTTATAAAACATTAGAATTATGTGGATTTTCTATTGATGAAGGGCCAAATAATGATAAAAGGTATGGCCCATATATTCAAAGTGAAAGAAAAGATGTTTATAAAAAGTATGCAGAAGAACTAGTAGAAAAGGGTAAAGCTTATTATTGTTTTTGTTCTGAAGAAGAACTTGAAGCTATGCGTAAAAGAGCTGAAGCTCGTAAAAGACCGTTTGTCTATGATGGTAGATGTTCGCGCCTTAGCAAGGAAAAGATTGCTGAAAATTTAGCTAATGGCATACCTTATGTTATTAGACAAAAAATGCCTAAAACTGGTGTAACTGTTGTTGAAGACCTAATTTATGGCAAAATAAAAATAGATAACAGCATTTTGGATGACCAAATTCTACTTAAAAGCGATGGCTTTCCAACCTACAATTTTGCTAATGTCGTCGATGACCATTTAATGGATATAACGCATGTAATCCGAGGCAAAGAATACTTAGATCAAACTGCTAAATACAATTTATTATATGAAGCTTTTGGTTGGGAAAAACCAACTTATATTCATGTTGCCATGGTTCTTGGAGAAGACGGTAATAAATTATCTAAACGTAATGGTGATGCATCTTTCATGGATCTTTATAATGAAGGATTTTTACCGAGTGCAATTGTCAATTACTTGTGTCTACTAGGTTGGAGCCCTGCCAATAATCAAGAAGTATTTACAATGGATGAATTAATTAATAATTTTGATGAAACCAGAATTAGTAAATCTTCTAGTCAATATGATGTTAAAAAACTAGAATGGTTTAATCATCAATATATTCAAAAAATGCCTGATGAAGAATATTTAGCTTGGATAAAAAAATATTTTACAAAAGATGTTTCTAATAAATCTGATGAATGGGTAAATAGATTATTACTGATATATAAAAGTCATTTAAATTATGGTAAAGAAATAAATGAATTAGTAGAAAATTTCTTTAATGATAATATCGAAATGAACGCTGAAGCTAAAGAATTTATGGAAAGTGACCAAGTTATTGAACGAGTTATCTCTTACTTTAAAGCTGAGCTTGAAAAATTGGATGACTGGAATGTAGATGTAATTAATACTGCAATCAATAATGTAAAAAATGCATTAAATGTGAAAGGAAAATTACTTTATATGCCAATTCGTATCAAAGCAAGTGGCTTAATGCATGGCCCAGATCTTGCTGATACCATCTATTTAATTGGCAAAGATACAGTAATAAAAAGATTAAAATGAAAAAGCTAATAGGAATAATATCAGGGGTTGTAATTTTAGGATTATTAGGTTTTGGTATTTATAAAATCTTTATCGACTGTGAAAGAACCAATACCACCTATGATAAATATTTTACATTAAATGAAATGGACTATGCTGTTATTGATGATGAACTAACTGTAAAAGTATTAGACATAAAAGATAATCGCTGTAAAGGTGATGATTGTGAAAGAGAAGGTCAATATTTAGTTAGATTATTAGTCTATAACGATGCTAAAATAGCATATGTTGAATTAGGAACATTAGATCCGCTATCTGTAAATATTGATAAATTAAGTTTAGAATATACCGTAAATTTAATTAGAGTAGATGAAAAGGGAGCAACCCTAACTGTTAATCCTACAGTTAAAGAATAAGGAGACTTATGAAATTATATAATACATTATCAAGAAAAATTGAAGAATTTGTTCCCTGGAACAAAGATTGTGTGAGCTTTTATACTTGTGGACCAACCGTCTATCATTATGCTCACATTGGTAACATGCGCAATTATATTGGTCATGACGTATTAGATAAAACCTTACGTTATCTAGGTTATAATGTTAAAAGAGTAATGAATATCACTGATGTCGGCCATTTAACAAGTGATTCCGATTCTGGTGATGATAAAATGGTTAAAAGCGCTAAAGAAGAACATAAGACTGTCATGGATATTGCTAGATTCTACACTGATGCCTTTTTTCACGATTTCGAACTTTTAAATAACCGCATTCCAGATATAGTAAGTCCTGCGACAGCTAATATTCAAGAATATATTAAAATCATTTCTAAATTATTAGATACGGGCTATGCTTATAGATCTAATGGTAATATTTATTTTGATACTACTAAATTAGAAGATTATTATTGTCTAACTAATCATAAAGCTGATGAAATGGTTGTTGGTGCCCGCGCTGGAGTTGAAGAAGATGCATCTAAACGAAATCAAAATGATTTTGTTTTATGGTTTACTAAATCTAAATTTGATTCGCAAGAATTAAAATGGGATAGCCCTTGGGGACTTGGATATCCTGGCTGGCATATTGAATGTACGGGAATAAGCATCAAATTTTTAGGAGAATACTTAGACATTCACGGCGGCGGAATAGATAACATTTTTCCGCATCACACTAATGAAATAGCCCAAAGTGAATCTTACCTAGGCCATAAATGGTGCAAATACTGGTTTCATAATGAACATTTAAATGATGAAACTGGCAAGATGAGTAAAAGTCATGGTGCTATACTTACAGTTAGTGTTTTAAAAGAAAAAGGCTATAACCCTTTATCTTTTAGATATATGTGTTTGCTTAGTCACTATCGCCATCAATTAGTATTTTCTTATGAATCTTTAGATGGTGCTGAAAATGCTTATAAAAAACTTTTAAATAGAACTAAGAATTTAAAATTTGGAGAAAACGTTGATCAAAAAGAATACAAAAAGTGGGATAGTGAGTTTAAAAAATGTCTAGAGGATGATTTAAATACAGCTAATGCTATAACAGTTCTTTATGATTTATTAAAAAGTAATTTAAATGATGATACTAAGTATCATTTAATAAGTGCTTGGGATGAAGTATTAAGTTTAGATTTATTAAAAAAAGAATCTCCTAAAATAGATAACGAAGAATATATCCTAAATAAAATTAAAGAAAGAGATCAAGCTAAAAAAGAAAAAAACTATGCTGTAGCTGATGCTATTAGAGAAGAATTATTAACTAAGGGAATAATTTTAAAAGATACTAGGGAAGGAACTGTTTACGAATTAAAATGAAAAAAATTCTGACATTTCTTCTTCTCTTTTTGTTAGCCCCTCTTTTTGTTTTTGCATCAAAATTTGATATAACCGGTGAATATGTTGTCCTTTATAATTTAAATGATGACGAGATTCTTTATGAACAAAATAGTAATGAGCAAACTAGTATAGCAAGTATTACTAAGATTATGACAGCCCTAGTAGCTATGGATAACATTTCGGATTATGATTCCATCATCACAATTACTACTGCTGACTTTGAAGGGACAACTGGTTATTCTAAGGCAGGATTTAGTGTTGGTGATAGAGTTACTTATCGTGATTTACTTTACGGAATACTACTACCTAGTGGAGCAGATGCAGTAAATGCTATTGTTCGTAATACCTTAGGATATGATAATTTTATTATTGCTATGAATGAATTAGCCAAAAAAATTGGCTTGGAAAACACATCATTTTCTAATCCTGTTGGGAAAGACGATGTTAATAATTATTCTACAGCAAGTGATGTTGCTAAAATGCTTAAATATGCCTTAGAAAATCCTTTGTTTAAAGAAATATTTACAACCAAAGAATATACAACAACTAATGGTATTAATTTAGAAAGCACTTTATATCCTTATCAAGATATTTTAGATATCGACAAAATTGCCGGTTCTAAAAGTGGCTTTACGCGAGGAGCTGGCCGTTGTTTAGCGTCAATTACCACTTTGGATGGTGTTAACTATTTATTAGTAATTCTTAATTCTTCAGTAGATCAAAACTATAGTGCTGTATTAGATACAATAACTATTTATGATTATTATAATGATAATTTTAGTTACCAAGATATTTTAACTGAAGGGCAATTAATAACTACTATTCCTGTTAAATGGGGAAAAGACAAAACTTATGAAATAACTTCCCCGATAAGTGTTAGTAAATTTTTAGAAAATTCAGCCTCTTCTAATTTAACTTATGAGTATAATGGTTTAGAAGAAATACCACAATATACTAAGAAGGATACTAAATTAGGTACGATTAGTGTTTATAACGATGGAAAATTATTATATGAAACTACCGTAACCTTAACAGAAGATATAAGCTATTATCATCCCGTACTTTGGCTAATTAGTGGCTTTGTTATTTTAGTTGTACTAATACTGTTATTAAAGAAAAGAAAAAGGAGAAGAAAAAGAAAATGAATAAAATTGTAATAATCGGTTGTGGTAATGTTGGTATGAGTTATGCCTATGCCTTGATAAATCAAAAATGTAATATTGATGAATTAGTGTTAATTGATCAAAATATAGATAAAGCAAATGGGGAAGCAATGGATTTAAATCATAGTATTCCTTATTCTCCCAATAACATAATTGTCAAATCTGGAGATTATAGCGAATGTGCTGATGCTACTATTGTCATGATTGCTGCTGGAGCTAATCAAAATGTTGGAGAAACACGCCTTGATTTAATTCATAAAAATACCGAAATATTCAAAAGTATTATCGATAAAGTAATGGCAACTGGTTTTAATAGCATATTTTTAATAGCCACAAATCCAGTAGATGCTATGAGCTATATTACCTATAAATATTCTCACTTGCCGGCTTCCCAAATTATCGGGACAGGAACAAGTTTAGATACCGCAAGACTTCGTTATATCTTATCAAGACGATTTGAAATATTACCTCAAAATGTTCATGCTTATGTTTTAGGAGAACACGGCGACTCGGAATTTGTGGCCTGGAGTAGTGCTATGATTGGTTCTGTTAAAATTGATTCTTTGCTTAGCCAAAAAGAAAAAAATAACATAAGCAAAGAAGTTCGAGAATCAGCATATGAAATAATTAAGAAAAAAGGTAATACTTCATATGGAATAGGTATGTGCCTTTTACGTATTACCAATGCCATATTAAATGATGAAAATGCCATCTTAACAGTTTCCGCATTTGACCACAATGTTTATATTAGTAGCCCTTGCATTATCAACAAAAAAGGTATTAAAAGAAGATTGAAAATAGAATTAACGGAAGAAGAACAAAATCTATATAATAAATCTAAAGATATAATTCGTAATTCATTGGGTAATTAAATATAAAATATATAATCAGATGCTATAAATTTGTAGCATCTATTTTGTTAGACAATTATTAAAATAATCGGTATGATTATAATGGTGATAAACTTGAAAGTAAGTGTAATTGTACCTGTTTATAATAGTGAAATATACTTAAGAGAATGTCTTGAATCTTTATTAAATCAAACTTTAACTGAATTAGAAATAATTCTTGTTGATGATGCTTCTACTGATAAAAGTTTTGAAATAATAGTAGAATATAAAAGCAAATATCCTAAAATAAAAATTTTTAAAAGCGAGCAAAATAAAGGACAAGGAGCAAGCAGAAATATTGGAATGTCTTTAGCGACTGAGGAATACATAGGTTTCTTAGATAGCGATGATTATGTTGCTCCAACAATGTATGAAAATCTTTATAATGCTGCAAAAGAAAATAATGCTGATATTGTAACTACTAGATTAACATTTGTTAAAGATAGTTCTTATTTAGGTAAAATATTTGAATCAAATAATAGAATTAATAATTATACTCCCTTAGATAATCCTAAATTAGTTTTAGATAAATCTGGCAAAGTTGATCCAACTAAAATAGATGTCTTTGTTTTTGATCAATTTCAAAATGGTTATTATCGAATTGGCGAAAAAGTTGGTACTGCTTGGAATAGTGGTATGAAATTTATGAATAAATAAGGAGAAAAGTATGGTAAAACAAACTGCAGGAAGAGATAACTTAGGTGATTTTGCTCCGAAATTTGCTGAACTAAATGATGATGTTTTATTTGGTGAAGTATGGAGTAGAGAAAGCGAGTTACCTTTAAAAACTAGATCGATGATTACAATTGTTGCTCTAATGTCTAAAGGAATATTTGATAGTTCTTTAAAAAATCATATCGAAAATGGTAAGAGAAATGGTATAACTAAAAGTGAAATGGCTGAAATCATTACCCATGCCGCATTTTATGCAGGCTGGCCAAATGCTTGGGCAGTATTTAGAGTAGCTAAAGAAGTTTATGCCGATGATGATGCAACAAATATGCATGGTGGTATGTTTGGTTTAGGAGAACCTAATACAAATTTTGCTAAGTATTTTATTGGTAATTCATATTTGAACCCATTAACTAAACCAGGTGAAGGATCAGTTTTCTTAGCTAATGTAACTTTTGAACCAGGATGCCGTAATAATTGGCATATTCATCATGCAACTAAAGATGGTGGGCAAATTCTAATATGTGTTGATGGCGAAGGCTGGTATCAAGAAAGTGGCAAAGCAGCCAGAAGTCTAAAACCAGGAGATGTTGTAGTAATACCTGCAAATGTAAAACATTGGCATGGTGCTAAAAAAGATTCTTGGTTCAGTCATATTGCTGTTGAAGTACCTGGTGAAAATACATCAAATGAATGGTGTGAACCAGTATCAAATGAAGAATATGATAAATTAAATTAATTTTGATTTAAGAAAGGAATGATTATTATGAAATCAAAAGTTTATTTTATTAAGGATATAACTCCTGAAAACATTATTAAGGCTTATGAGGCTTTAGGAAAGAAACTAGAAGGAAAAGTTGCTGTCAAAATGCACTCTGGAGAACATGGCAACCAAAACTATTTAAGACCAGAATTTGTCCAAGATGTTATTAAACATGTTAACGGTACAGTTGTAGAATGTAATACTGCTTATGAAGGCGCTAGAAATACAACAAAAAAGCATCGTGAATTAATTAAAGAACATGAATGGGAAAAATATTTTCCATTTGACTTAATGGATGCTGAAGGACCAGATTTAGAATTAGATGTACCAAATGGCAAGATTTTGAAGAAAAACTATGTTGGTAAAAATTTAGCTAATTATGATTCAATGATGGTTCTATCACACTTTAAAGGTCATGCTATGGGTGGTTATGGCGGGTCTTTAAAACAACTTTCTATTGGTTGTGCATCATCTGCCGGTAAAACTCTAATTCATACTGCAGGTGTAACTGATAATCAATACGAATTATTTAATAACTTGCCAGTTCAAGATCACTTCCTAGAAGCAATGGCTGATGCTGCATCAAGCGTTGTAAATCACTTTAATGGTAACATGGTATTTATTAATGTTATGAAAAACATTTCTGTTGATTGCGACTGTGATGGTAATGCATCTGCTCCATGTATGGCTGATGTTGGTATTCTTGCAAGTCTTGATCCTGTTGCTGTAGACCAAGCATGCTTAGATTTAGTTTATAATTCAACTGACCCAGGTAAAGATAAACTAATTGAAAGAATTGAATCTCTTCATGGTGTTCATACTGTTGAAGCAGCTGCTGACCTTGGAGTAGGTTCTCGTGAATATGAACTTATAACAATCGAATAATTAAAAATTAACTGTTACATTTCGTAGCAGTTTTTAATTTATCAAAAAATTTTTTTAAAAACAGATAATTTACACATTGAAAACGAACAAATGTTATGGTATACTAGATTTAGTTATAGGGGGTAAACAAAATGAATGATTTAATAACTAATGAAAATAATATTGAAAACTTAATTTATGAAATTCGAGGAGTACAAGTTATGCTTGATAGTGACTTAGCAAGACTTTATGAATGTGCTAATGGAACAAAATCGATAAACTTGGCTGTGAAAAGACATATAAATAGGTTCCCAGAAAGATTTATGTTCCAATTAACAAGTGATGAGTTAAATAATTTGCGGTTTCAATTTGAAACCGCAATTGAAAATAATATGTCAAGGAGTCTACCTTATGCATTCACAGAACAAGGAGTAGCAATGCTCGCAACAGTGCTTAGAACACCTGTTGCAGAAGAAATAAGTATTAAAATTATGGATGCCTTTGTTGCAATGCGTAAATTTATCTCTAATAATTTGCTTGAACAAAAATATATTAATAACTTAGTTTTGGAAGATCATAATTTAGTATTAGAAAATAAGAAAAAAATTAGTTTAATTGAAGATACCTTAGCAAAGTTTGAAGAAAAGAAAAAGGTAAGTGAAATATATTTCAATGGTCAAATATATGATGCTTATTCCAAAATACAAGAAATATTTAAAGAAGCAAAAAACAAATTAGTAATAATCGATGGATATGCTGATACAACAATACTAGATATTATTAAAAGATTAAATATACAAGTAACAATAATAACTAAACCAAATAATTTATTAACACTTCAAGACATTCAAAGATACAATAAACAATATAATAACTTAACAGTCAAATATGATAATACATTTCATGATAGATATTTCATATTAGATGATAGTATAGTATATCATTGTGGTGCTAGTATAAATAGAATAGGTTATAAAACATTTTCAATAACAAAAATAAACGATGATGAAGTATGTAAGGCATTAATCAACAAAATATAGGGGGTAATAGTATGAATGATTTAGTAAAAGATGAAACAAATAACGAAAATTTAATTTATGAAGTCCGTGGAGTCTAAGTGATGCTGGATTCAGATTTAGCAAGACTTTATGAGTGCGCTATTGGAACAAAGACTATTAACCAAGCTATAAAAAGAAATTTAGAAAGATTTCCAAATGATTTTTACTTTCAACTAACTAAAGAAGAATTATTTGACTTGAAGTCCCAAATTGGGACTTCAAGTTGGAATAGTTATGGTGGTGTTCGTAAGTTACCTTATGTATTCACAGAACAGAGAGTAGCAATGCTTGCAACAGTTATTAAAACGTCTATTGCTGCCGGTATGAGCGTTAATATAATGAGAGCCTTTGTAGCCATGCGTAAATATATTTCAAAAAACTTAATCGAACAAAATAATATTAACAACTTAGTTTTAGAGGATCACAACTATTATTGGAAAATAGAAAAAGAATTAGTTTAATTTAAGAATTTTTAATAAAGTTTGAAGAAAAGTAAAAGGTAAGTGAGATATATTTTGATGGCCAAATATACGATGCATATTCTAAAATACAATAAAAATTTAAGGAATCCAAAAATAAGCTAGTAATAATTGATAGTTATGCTGATACAACAAATCTTGATATTATTAAAAGATTGAATATAATGAAATTCAAGGTCCCAACTTGGGACCTTGAATTGAAAATATTTATCTTATATATTTACTGAACAAGGTTCCAAATTGAAAACTTAAAATTATTAATAAATAAAATTAAACAAATTTAAACTTGAAGTCGAAAATTTCGACTTCAAAAATAGTAAATTAATTGTTATTTAGCTATATTAATGGTAAAATTAGATTGTGATGTATATGAAAAACAAAAAATTAATTAATAGCTTTAAATATGCTTTTAAGGGAATTGGCTCATCTTTTTTTAGCGAACGTAATATGAAAATTCATGTTTCCATTATGTTAATTGTAATAATTATGGGAATAATATTAAAAATTAGCTTTTGGGAATGGATAATTTGTATAGGATGGTTTGCCTTAGTTATTGGTGGTGAAATGTTTAATACAGCGATTGAACAGGTAGTAGATATTGCGATGCCTAAAAAAGACCCAAGAGCTAAACTAGCAAAAGATGTATCAGCTGGAGGAGTTCTGGTTTTTGCCATTGGTTCAGCAATAGTAGGTTTACTTATTTTTATTCCCAAAATAATAGCTATTTTTTAATGGAGGGATAGTATGTCTGAAGTGAAATTTGGTACAATCGGTGGTATTGAACCTAGTAAAATTCAAAAAATTAAACTTAATGTCATGGATTATATATTTAATTATAAGGGAATAGATTTAAATCGAGCGTATTTAGAATATTATTTTGATAAAATGAAAACAGTAAATTATAAAGATGGTATTAAACAAGAAGAAAAGTATACGTCAATTATTTTCTTTGATATTACAGCTCAATTAAATAATAAAGAGTATTCTTTTTCATTTGCTTTAGAAATGGGTTTAGAACAGTTAAATAATTTAGGAAATAAGCCAACAAATATCAACAATTATATTAACCAAGGAGAAATATTTTTCTCTGAGGATATAGATTTAAATTTTTATTTAAATGAAAATCCATATACGTTTCAACCAAGTTATGTAGTTACAAAACTAGAAAAAAACAAATTTGTATTTAAAATTCAATATCAACTATTGTTCATTTGGTTTGTTGTAAAGTTTAATGAGGTTTAAAATCTTAAAAAATAAAAAGTAAGGTATAATTAATAAAATATCTTTAATAATATTTATGTGTTTGTTATTGTTAAAATTAATAAAAAATGCTAGAATATTTTCGCTAAATTTCTTTTCTTAAAGGAGGATTTTTTATGTTTGAATTAGTATCAAAATTTAAGCCCAGCGGAGATCAACCAGAAGCTATAAAAGAACTTACTGATGGAGTAAATAGTGGTAAAAAAGAACAAGTTTTACTTGGAGCAACAGGAACTGGTAAGACTTTTACTATTGCAAATGTCATTAAAAATGTAGGAAAACCTACACTTGTTTTAGCTCATAATAAAACTCTCGCTGGCCAACTCTATGCGGAATTAAAAGAATTTTTTCCAAATAATCATGTTGAATATTTTGTTTCATACTATGACTATTACCAACCAGAAGCATATGTTCCAAGTAGTGATACCTATATTGAAAAGGATGCATCTATTAATGATGAAATAGATGAACTAAGACATGCTGCTACTTCAGCTTTGATTAACTATCGCGATGTTATAGTTGTTGCTTCCGTTTCTTGTATTTATGGTATTGGAGAAAAAGAAGAATACGAAAAAAATATGTTAATTTTAAATATTGGGGATTCTATTTCTCGTAATAAAATTTTAAATCGTTTAATTGACATGACTTATGAACGAAGTGATTTAGATTTTCATCGCGGAACATTTCGAGTCCGAGGTAATAATATCGATATTGTCCCTGTAAATGAACATGCAAGTGGTATTCGCATTTCTTTAGAAGATGATAAAGTGGAATCAATTGCTTTATTTGATCCTTTAACTGGAGTGGTTACACAAAATAAAAAAAGTATTACGATATCTCCCGCTTCTCACTTTGTTACCAGTAAAGATAAGTTGGATATTGCCATATCTCGTATTGAAGCTGAATTAAAGGATAGATTAGAAGAATTAAAAAATCAAAACAAATTAATCGAAGAACAACGATTACGAGAACGAACTAATTATGATATTGAAATGCTTCGGGAAACTGGCTTTTGCAATGGTGTTGAAAATTACTCAAGACATCTAGCCCTTAGAGATGCTGGTGAAACTCCCAGCTGTTTAATCGATTTCTTCCCTAAGGATTTTTTACTAGTGGTCGATGAATCACACGTAACATTACCGCAAGTTCGTGGTATGTATAATGGCGATAGACAACGTAAACAAACTTTAGTTGATTATGGATTCCGTCTTCCAAGCGCTCTTGATAATAGACCACTTACATTTGATGAATTTAACCAAAAAATAAACCAAGCAATTTACGTATCAGCAACACCTGGGGACTATGAACTTGAAAAAACGAGTGGTAAGTTTGTTGAACAAATTATCAGACCGACCGGACTTCTTGACCCAATCATTGAAGTGCGTAAAACTGAAGGCCAGATTGATGACATTATTAGTGAAATTAGAGATAGAATTGAAAAAAATGAAAGAGTTTTAATTACTACCCTAACTATTAGAATGAGTGAGGAATTAACAAATTATTTAAAAGAAATGAATATCAAAGTAGCTTATCTACACAGTGAAATAAAAACATTAGAGCGTCTTAAAATTATCCAAGATCTCCGCCTTGGCACTTATGATTGTGTAGTAGGTATCAATCTTTTACGGGAAGGGCTAGATATTCCCGAAGTAAGTTTAATTTGCATATTAGATGCCGACAAGCAAGGATTCTTGCGAAGTGGCAGAAGCCTTATTCAAACAATAGGTAGATGTGCTCGTAATGAACATGGTAAAGTAATCATGTATGCTGATGAAGTTAGTGAAGCAATGGATGAAGCTATTAAAGAAACGAAAAGAAGAAGAGAAATTCAAGAACGTTATAATGAAGAACATGGAATTACTCCAAAAACAATTGTTAAAGAAATTAAAGAAGTAGTAACTAATAATATGGTTACTGACGAAAAGAAGAAAAAAGTAAGTAAGAAAGAAAAAGAAAAGATGATTTTACAAATTGAAGATGAAATGAAAGAAGCAGCTCGCAATTTAGACTTTGAACGAGCAATGGAACTTCGGGATATCTTATTTGAAATGAAAGGTATTTAAAAAAGCCTTATATTATGGTAAAATCAATGAAGTAGTGAGGTGTATTATGACAACATTTATTTTTGGACATAAAAATCCCGATACTGATACAGTGTGTTCAAGTATCGCATTATCTTATTTAAAAAATGAACTTGGAGGAAAAACACTGCCTAAAGTTTTAGGCAACATTAATAATGAAACAAAATTTGTTTTAGATCATTTTAAAGTACCAGTTCCTAGTTATTTAAATGATGTACGAGTACGTATAAAAAATATAAAATATGATAAAAAAGCCTATATTAACGAATATTCATCAATTGATGCAGCATTTAAATTAATGCAAAAGCAAAATATTACAGCTATTCCCTTAGTGGATGAAAAACGCAAATTAACAGGTTATGTCACTTTAAAAGAAATTGCTAGATATTTAATTAATGGTAATAAAGAAATTGTTAATACAACATTAGATAATATAATTGATACATTAAATGCTAAAGTTATCACTAAATTTGATGACTTAATTTCTGGAGATATCTTAATTGCTGGTTTAGAAGATCGAACTTTAAAAAAATCTATTGAATTATCTTCAAAAGACATTTTAATCGTCGGAGACCGTTCCAAAGTATTAGAATATGCAATTGAATCCAAAGTTAAATTAATTATTTTGCCATTAAATATAAATATAGATAAAAAAATAATAAAAAAAGCCGAATTAAATCATATTAATATTATTGCTTCAGAACTAGATAGTTTTCAAATAGCTAGCAAAATACTTTTAAGTAATTATATTAAAAATATTAATACTAATAAAAGTCCAGTGACAGTTAATAATGATGATTATTTTACCGACTTTAAAACCATGACTCATAAAGTAAATCATACTAATTATCCAGTAATAAATAATAAAAACGAATGTTTAGGCTTAATTAGACTTACTGGACCAAATGACTATGAAAAGCAAAAAGTTATTTTAGTTGATCACAATAATTTGGCTCAATCTGTTGATGGCATTGAAGAAGCGGACATTTTAGAGATTATCGATCATCACAATCTTGGAGCTATTGGTACATCAGTTCCTATTAATTTCCGTTCTAAACCAGTAGGATGTACTTCAACTATGCTTTATGATTTATTTGTTGAAGAAAAAGTAAGTATTCCTAAAAATATAGCTGGTCTTATGCTTTCAGCAATCCTTTCGGATACTCTTTTATTAACTAGTCCTACAACTACCGAAGATGATCGCTTTGCGGCAGTTAAGTTAGCCAATATTGCTAAAGTTGATATTGATACATATGGCCTAGAAATGTTAAAAGCAGCAAGTTCAATTGCTGGAAAATCTGTAGCAGAACTTATAAATATGGATTTAAAAACATATAGTGTTGGCAATAAGACACTAGGAATAAGTCAAATAATGACAATGGACTTTGATACAATCAAAGAAAACATAGATGAATTTATAAATAAACTAAATGAAATGGTTAATACTAACTATAGTATTGTTGTAATATTTATAACTGATATTATAAAAAATGGTTCATATGTTTTATATAATACTAAATCTGCTGATATTATTGCTGATAGTTTTGGTATCAAAAATATTCATCAAGGAGTATTTTTACCAAAAATGGTATCTCGTAAAAAACAAATATTACCTGCAATATTAAATACTGTTGATAATGAAAACTAGGTGACTTATGAAATGTTTAATAACTGGTGCATCTTCGGGAATTGGCAAACACATGGCTTATTATTTAGCAAGTAAAAATATTGATTTAATATTAGTAGCCAGAAACACAAAAGAAATGGAAAAAATTAAGGAAAATGTCCAAGTAGATATTAAAATTATTTCTTTAGACTTAACTAATACTAAAAACGTATTCAAATTATATGAACAAACTAAAGATGATAATATTGATATTTTGATTAACAATGCTGGTTTTGGTTTGTTTGGAGAATTTGTTGACACAGATCTAGACCGCGAATTAGAAATGATTGATTTAAATATTAAAGCTTATCATATTTTGACTAAACTATTTCTCCAAGAATTTGTTAAGAAGGATTCCGGCTATATTCTAAATGTTTGTTCTAGCGCTGGCTTTATGGCAGGGCCCCGTCTAAGTACTTATTATGCTACAAAAAATTATATCACTAAGTTAACCATGGCTATAAATGAAGAACTACGGCAAAAAGGAAGCAAAGTTTCTATTTCAGCTTTATGTCCAGGACCCGTAAATACTAATTTTAATAAAGTTGCTCATGGTGAATTTTCCATTAAAGAAGCCGATCCAGCGTTTATTGCTAAATATGGAATTGATAAAATGTTTGCTCACAAAATACTTATTGTCCCAACATTAAAGATGAAACTAACTTTATTTTTAACCAGATTTGCACCATATCGTCTTCAATTATTAATTGCTTATCACATTCAAGGCAAAAAATTAGGAAAATGATTTTTGAATTAATTCAATCACAAGGTTGAATTTTTTTGCACAAATAAAATCAATCTGATATCATTTTGATTACTTTTAAAAATTTAATATTTTTTTTATAATTAACTTATAGTACAGTAAGTAGTTTTTACAATTTTTTTAATTATAATATATAATTCGACAAGATATTTAAACCTTGTCTGGTATACTGTATTTATTATAGGGAAGGATTGATTGTTATGCCAAAATCAAATGAAAAGAAAGTGCTAGTGTTATCAGCAATTGCAGTTATTACATTAATAGCTGTAGTAGTGGGAGCAACATATGCTTACTTTCAAGCCCAAGGTGGAGGTAGTAGTGATATTGATGCAAGTGTTATAACAAGTACTACTGATAAATTATCATTTCAAGTAGGTAATGGTATAAATATAAGTGCTAGTCAAGAAAACTTTGCACAAGGTTTAGGAAATAGAACAGGAAGTACAACAGCAAGTGCCATGTTAACAGCTAATAATGCAACTAACACAGCAACAAGAAATTATAATTTATACTTAGATATTAAGAATAATGGTTTTACATATACAGTAGATGAAAATACACCAGAATTAATACTTACAATAACTGACCCTGATGGAACAGAATTAGAAAGTTTATCTGGATATGAACATGTAAAAGTTGGAGAAGTATCAGGATTTGATATAACAGAAGCGAGTAATGCTATATTAATAGCAGATAATTATGAAATAACAGCGAGTCCAGAGGTAACGCAAACTTGGACAATAACAGTAACATTTATCAATTTAGATAGTGATCAAAATAAAAATACAGGTAAGACATTTGCTGCTGATGTAATAATTGGGGAAGAAAAGTTAGCAACAACACTAGCAGATGTATGTACCGGAGGAGAAACTTTAGCAAGTTGTATAACGAGTCTTTATAATGAACGAGGAGAAGAAGGAGCAAATGGATTATACTTACATGATGGAGTAGGAACATATACGAATGCTGCCGAAGAAGCTGGAGATAACTCGTATCGGTATAGTGGTTCAAATCCAAATAATTTTGTTTGTTTTGGCTCAGATTCAGCAGAATGTGAAACAGACAATCTATACCGAATCATCGGAGTATTTGGAAACGAAGTAAAATTAATCAAATATGATTATGCCAATAGTAATATGTTGGGAACGGATGGGGATTATAATACAGGCATTTATTCAGGAACAACCTCAACATATCGGGGAAATTTAACTACAATAAATAGATATCATTGGAATAATCAAACGTCAACAAATACCTGGAGTGAAAGTGGATTAAATACAGTAAATTTAAATACCAATTATATCAATTATTTAAATGGCATAGATACCAAATGGGCAAATATGATAGCAAGTCATGATTATCAAGTTGGAGGAAATGACTGGGCAAATTTAATTACAACAGTAGGAAAACAAAGATATCAAAATGAATTAGTAAATCCAGCAACAGCTGATGTCGAACATGCCAAAATAGGCTTAATGTATTTAAGTGATTATGGCTATGCAGCAGATCCAAGTTATTGGACAACAGAGATGTATCGTGAAGATGGCCAAGATTACCGATTAGCAACAACTAGTAATTGGATGTACATGGGGTTATGGGAATGGACTATTTCGCGCAGTTCGGGTAATACGGACATTTCGTTCGTTGTGAACACGACGGGCTTTGTCGGCGACTACTTTGTGAGTGCGGATTTCCGTGCGGCGCGGCCAGTATTTTATCTTGCATCTGCTGTAACATATGCCAGCGGAAACGGAACAATTGATTCACCGATTCGCCTGAGTGCATAACGGGTAACTTCAAAATCACCAAAAAGAAACTAAAAATTGGTAGTATGCAACTACCGATTTTTTTAATATATATTAAAATGGTGATTTATTTTGAAAGATATTTTAAATGAAATTAAAGATTTTGTTAAAGTACTAATTTATATTTGTTTTGTAATATTTATATTAGTTTCTCTATTTTTTCTAATTCGCAGTATATCATTATAATTTTTTCTATGCTATACTAATAGCGGTGATTGAATTGAAAAAATATAAAAAATTAATAATAGTTGGAATTGTATTTATTTTAATTTTAATAATTGGTTTTTTTACCTGGAGATATCTTCGTGTTAAGTTTGCTAAAGTCGAAATTATATTAAATGAAAATATGAATATCGAATTTTTAGAAAATGCTAAAGTATCAGATTTTATAACTAGTATTAATGGTACAATAGTTGATGACTATGAAATAGATACAACTAAAGTAGGAAAACAAAAAATAGAGTTTACCTATATCAATGAAGATAATATTAAACTTGATTGTTCATATGAAATAAATATTATTGATACGACTGCTCCATTAGTTTGGTTAAATAGTAGCTATAATGTTTTGGAAGGTAGCCAAGTTAGTTTAGTTGATGATATTTTATGCGGAGACAATTATGATTCTAATCCAACTTGTGAAGTAATCGGAGATTATAATATGAATGAAGCTGGAAGTTATAATTTAGTATTTAAAGCAACTGACTCTAGTGGTAACGTTACCGAAAAAGAATTTACTTTAAATGTTCGCAAGCCATCAACATCAAGTGGAAGTTCATCTTCAAGTAATGCAAGAAGCTATACTCAGTTTGCGGATGTGGTAGCTGAACACAAAAATGAAAATACTGAAATCGGTATTGATATATCCAAGTGGCAAGGGAATGTTGACTTTAATGCTTTAAAAGAAGCTGGTGTTGAATTTGTTATAATTCGAGTAGGAACATCTGATGGTATCGGCGGCGAAAATCTTCTTGACAGTAAATTTATCCAAAATATTGAAGGTGCCAATAAAGCAGGTATTCCGGTTGGTATTTATTTTTATTCGTATGCTGATTCTAAAGCGCGAGCTGAAGCTGATGCTAAATGGGTGCTTGATCAAATAAAAGACTATGATGTTTCACTGCCAATAGCTTTTGATTGGGAAAACTGGAATTTTTACAATGACTTTAATTTGAGTTTCTTTGGTCTTAGTGATATTGCTAACAGCTTTGTTAATGTTTTAAAAGAATCTGGTTACGAAGGTATGCTTTATAGTAGTAAAACTTATTTAGAAAATATTTGGTATAGTCCAGACTATCCAGTTTGGCTAGCTCATTACACAAGTAAAACAAATTATTCCGGCGAATATTCTTACTGGCAAATATGTAATAATGGCCGAGTAGATGGCATTGATGTTGATGTTGATATCAATATTCGTTATTTAGCAACCGAGTAGCATTTAAAGTTGTTAAATATGCAACCAAGTTACAATATGCAACCAAGTTTTTACAAAAATCAACCGTAAGTTGGTAGTTTAAATTGATTCTATTTAATAAAATTATGGCGAGGTGAGAAAAATGAAGTTTTGTGAAAAACTCCAAAAATTAAGAAAAGAGAAAGGATATTCTCAAGAACAGCTTGCAGACTTACTCGATGTGTCTCGTCAATCTGTATCTAAATGGGAATCAGGAACGACTTATCCTGAAATGGATAAGTTATTAAGTCTATGTAAAATATTTGATGTTACATTAGATGACTTAACTAATGACGAAATAACTGACAAAACTATTAAAGAAAAAAGTCGCAACACTCTAAGCAATGTTATTGATGCTATTTTAGACATGATTAGTCGCAGTATTGAAATGTTTCGTTCAATGGATAAAAAAGAAATTGTCAAATGTATTACCGAATTATTGATAATGGTAATAATATTGTTGATATTTAAATTGCCTTTTAATTTTGTTGATAATCTTGTTATGGATATATTTGCCAACTTTTCAAGTGAAGTTTATTTAGTTTTGACAAGTATTTGGTTATTTTTATCAAATATTATTTATCTTATTTTGTTTGTAACTATATTTATATATACTTATAAGATTAGATTCTTGGATAAATTTAATTATGAACGGACATTAAAAAAATCCAAGCCAAAAGAAGAAAGCGAAAATTCTACTATTGTTAATAAAGAAGAAAATTCTACTGTTAAACCTGTAAAAGAAAAACATTCTTTTATCTTGTTCGACGTATTAGGAAAGTTATTTAATATATTTGGCAAAATATGTTTATTGTTTATTTTAATTCCTATTGTTATTTTCTTTGTATTTTTGGTAGTGGCAACTACTATTGCTTTAATCGCCATGGTTTTAGGAATCCATTATATAGGTATATTTATTGCCTTACTTGGTGCAACTGCTGCTAGTGCTATAATTATGGAATTATTTATTCGCTTTTTAGTAAGTAGTACTATTCCAATTAAAAGAATGTTTATTATTTTCCTAAGCGGTCTAATCGTTTTAGGTGTTGGTGGCGGTATTACTGCTTTTGAAATAAGTTCAACCAAATATATTGATAAAATACCAAATAGTATAGAACCAAATATAATAAAAAATACTTATGATATGAATGAAAATTTATTCTTCCGTCCTGATTTATATATTGATGAAATCAATTATAAGGTAGATGAAAATTTAACTGCCGAAGTAAATGTAGAAATAGCATACTATGAAGATTATTTAAAAATAGATACTTATCAAGATACTGATTTTTATGTAATTAATTCTTATTCATCATGGGATAATACTTTAAATTATTTAAATCTTCTTAAAAATGATTTAAAAAATAAAACTTTATATAATTATGAACTTTTAAGTAAAGTAGAAATAACTATTACTTCTAGTTCTAAAAATGTTGAAAAAATAAAAGAAAATAGTCAAAACTATTATGAAAAGTTAAATAAAAATGCCGATGAATACTATGTATATCAAGAAGAAATATATAGCTTGCAAGAAGAACTAACTGCTAGTGAAAATGAAAATGCTAGTCTTAGAGAAAAGCTTACAGAATTAGAGTCAAAGTTAGATAACATTAATAATGGTTACTATTCACAGCCGAAATAGCAAAAAATGAATAGGATGTAGAGATTCACTAAAATAAAAATGGTGATTTTCT
>CALVVI010000006.1 GCA_944363815.1 uncultured Bacilli bacterium
CCAATCAACTGGTATCCCGGGCATATGGCTAAAACTAAAAGAGAATTAAAAGAAAAAATGAATATTATTGATTGTATTTATGAGCTTGTTGATGCTAGAATGCCCTCTTCATCTAAGATTAAGGATATTGATGAAATTATTAAAAATAAGCCTAAAATTTTAATCATGACTAAAAAGGATTTATGTGACTTAACTATTACTAATATGTGGGTAAAAAAATATGAAAACTCCGGCTATAAAGTTGTTTTAGCTGATTTAACTAACAATCAAGACTACAAAGAACTTATAAATGTAACAAATAAAATGATGGCGCCATTGCAAGAAAAAAGAAAAAATCAAGGTCTAAAATCTAAAGAAATAAAAATAGGAGTCATAGGTATTCCAAATGTAGGTAAGAGTACTTTAATTAATAAGCTAGTGGGCAAAAAAGTTGCTAGTGTTGCCAATAAGCCTGGTGTTACTAAACAAATTAATTGGTTAAAAACACACTGTGGCTTCTTACTTTTAGATACTCCAGGTATCTTATGGCCAAAAATTGAAGATAACGAGCAAGCTTTTAATTTAGCATCAACTGCTACTATTAAACCAGAAATATTAAATATAACGGATATTGGTGGTTATATCATCTCTTTTTTGAAAAATAATTACCCTGATATTCTAAAGCAAAAATATAATATTGAATTATCCAATGACCTTACAGAAATATTAGAATCTATTGCAATAAAAATAGGGGCTGTAAAAAATGGCAAAGTAGATTATGAAAAAGTCAGCTTGCGAATATATAATGATATAGTAAGTGGACGAATTAAAGGAGTGACATTTGACAGATGGAAAGCGACTTATTAAAATACGAAAGAAAGTTATATGAAAATGGTTATAAATTAATCGCTGGTACTGATGAAGTAGGTCGAGGCCCTTTAGTTGGACCTGTAGTTGCTGCTGCCGTAATTCTTCCAGTAAATTATAAACTAGAAGGTTTAACTGATTCAAAAAAATTAAGTGAAAAAAAGCGGAACATTTATTATGATATAATTAAGCGTGATGCCATAAGCTATGGTATAGGGATAGTTGATGCTAAAACTATTGATGAAATAAATATTTATGAAGCATCACGCTTAGCTATGGAAAAAGCTATTGCAGATTTAGATGTAAAGCCGGATTATATATTAAGTGATGCCATGCCCCTTCCATACGAAAATAGTGAGGCAATAATTCATGGTGATGCTTTATCAGAAACAATTGCTGCCGCTAGTGTGATTGCTAAAGTGACTCGCGATGCCATGATGTATGAACTAGATAGAAAACATCCGGAATATGATTTTAAATCTCACAAAGGGTATCCAACCAAAAAACATCTTGAAAATCTAAAAAAATATGGTATATTAGATAATTATAGGTTGAGTTATAAACCTGTTAAAGAAATTGCAGAAAAGAGGAATCATGAAGAAACTGTTAAACAATAATTTGATTAAAAACTTTTTAATTATTCTTATATTTACATTTTTACTAGAAATAACTTTTCGTCTTATTAGTGGTACTCAAGTATTTGATGTATCTATTATTCGTATAATACTTGGTTTAAGTTTCATCTCTTTAATTTTAAGTTTTATATTATCTTGGACTAATAAAACATGTAGTAAAGTAATAATTATTTTTTCTAGTTTAGTATTTTCGATTTATTCTTTTTTACAACTAGGCTTTAATAACTTTATTGGTGTTTATATGTCCTTTAATACTTCTAGTCAACTTGGAGCTGTAACTGATTATATTAAAGAATTTTTTGCTTCATTTTTAGGTAAATTTTACTTTATTTTTATTCCTTTCTTAATATTAGTTTTGTATTATATCTTTTTAGATCGTTTTACAGAACAAAACTTTAATAAAAAATTTGTTTTAAAATCCCGTATAAAATATGAACCGGGAATTAGAACTATATCTACTATTTTAATTTTATTTGTCATTGGTTTTGCGTATAATGAGACTTTGACTGCTAAATTTATGCAAAACGAATTACAAACGGTAAGTAATGAAGAATTATTTGCTTATCCTAGTGTTCCAAGTTTAGTCATTAATGAATTTGGAGTTATAGGTTTTGGCCTTTTAGATGTTAAGTCGCTTTATGTTGATCAACCAGATGCTTATATTTATGATGCAACTGATGAAAATATTAGTTTTGAAACTTCTAGAACATTTGATGATGCATTATGGGAAGAATTAATTGCTAGTGAAACTAATCCAGCCTTAAATAATATTAATAATTATCTCATAAATAATACTATTACCGATTATAATGACCATACTGGTATGTTTGCCGGTAAAAATTTAATTGTAATAATGATGGAATCTGTAAACGAAATAATAATTAATCCAGATTTATATCCAAATTTTTATAAAATGTATAGTGAAGGAATTCATTTTACTAACAATTATTCTCCAAGAAATAGTTGCGCAACTGGTAATAATGAATTTAGTGCTATGACTGGTTTATATTCTATTCAAAATAACTGTACAGCTAATATTTATCGAAATAATACATATAGTACTTCAATTTTTAACTTATTTAATAATGCCGGTTATAAAACGACGAGTATGCATGATTATACTGAATACTATTATTATCGTAGTACAATTCACCAAAATATGGGAAGTACAAGATATTATGGTGTAGAAGATTTAGGTATTGAATACTATAACGAATACAAAAACTGGGCTAGTGATGAAGACTTTATGGAAGTAGCGATGGACATTACTTTAGCAGATACTACAAATCCTTTTATGCTATGGCTTACAACTGTTTCTAGTCATCAACCGTATAATAGATCTAGTATTGAGGGAGATAAATATTTATCGATTACTGAAGGAACAAATTATCCTGAAGATTTAAGAAGATATATGTCAAAATTAAAAACATTAGATAATGCTTTAGGAATTCTTTTAAATAGGTTAGAAGCAACTGGCATTTTAGATGATACTGTTATTGTCATGTTTGGAGATCATTATCCATATGGTCTAAAAGATGAAACGATAAATTATGTCTTAGACTATGATTTAAACGATTATGAAAGAGAAAGAACCCCATTAGTAATTTATAATAGCGCAACTGCCCCAGAGGAAGTTGATAAATATACATCATATGTTAATCTAACTCCAACAATTGCCAACCTTTTTGGTCTAGATTATGACCCAAGGCTTTATATGGGGAGTGATATATTTAGTGAAGATTATTGGAATCTAGTAACATTTGCTGATGGTTCTTGGAAAAATGATTTGGTTTATTATAATGCCGCAACTAGTGAAGTAAAATATTATACCGATGAACAAGTAGCAATAGATGAAATAAGAAGAATTAATCAAATAATTACGGCGAAAATGCAAATGAGTTCTTCAATAATTCAAAATAATTATTATGAATATTTAACAAATTCTTTAGAAGAACTGGCTCGGCAAGAAGAAACGTATGCCGAAGCAATTCCAAGTACAGAAAATCAAATAATAGGAGGATAAATGAAAAACTTAGTTATTGTGGAATCACCTGCTAAATGTAAAACTATTGAAAAGTATTTAGGTGGAGATTATAAAGTAGTATCTAGTAAAGGCCATATTAGAGACTTAGCTACAACTGGTAAGTTTGGTTTAGGGGTTGATGTTGAAAATGATTTTAAGCCTAACTATGTCATAATAAAAGGTAAAACCAAAGATGTTAATAATTTAAAAAAGGAAATAAATAGTGCTGATGCAGTATATTTAGCAACCGATCCAGATCGAGAAGGGGAAACAATTTCGTGGCATATTTATGATGAAATAAAAATACCTGATGAAAAATATCAAAGAGTAGTATTTAATGAAATTACTAAAGATGTTGTATTAAGCGCTATTGATAACCCCGGCAAAATTGATATGAACTTAGTTAAAAGTGGTGAAACAAGAAGAATTCTTGACCGCATTATTGGTTTTAGATTATCTAAACTCATGCAAAGAAAGACAGGGGGAAAATCAGCTGGTCGGGTGCAAAGTGTTGCTTTAAAACTAATCGTCGATCGGGAAAGAGAAATAAGAGCTTTTGTTCCAAGAGAATATTGGACCATCGAAGCAGACTTTTCTTCGTTTAAAGCTATACTTGAAAAATATCATGGCAAAGAAATAGAAATACCGAATGAAATTGCTGCTGATGAAATTTTAGCTAAATTATCGCGCTCGTTTAAAATTGAATCAGTTTCCGAAAAAGAAAAGAACAAAGCAGCGAGAGAAGTATTTAAAACTAGTACCTTACAGCAACTTGCTTCATCTAAACTTAATTTTGCTCCTTCCAAGACAATGCGCATTGCTCAAAAACTTTATGAAGGTGTTGATTTAGGTAGTGAAACTGTTGGGCTTATCACTTATATGCGTACTGATTCTGTTCGTATTTCTGATTCATTTGTTGCCGAAACCTACAATTATATTAAGAGTAATTATGGTGAAGATTACGTTGGTTATGTTAAAAAAGGTAAAAAGAACGAAAATATGCAAGATGCCCACGAAGGTATAAGGCCAACAAGTATCTCGCGTACTCCCGAATCAGTAAAGGCTTATTTGTCTACTGATGAATATAAATTATATCGTTTAATATATATTAGAGCTTTAGCTTCATTAATGCATGATGCTAAAACACTTGCAACAACAGTCATCCTTGAAAATAACGGCTATACCTTTAAAGCTACTGGTAGTGTTTTAAAATTTGATGGTTATTTAAAAGTATATGGCGAATATGAGGATAGTGAAGATGTCCTTTTGCCTGACTTTAAAAATTATAAATCTGATGTAGTTACAGCAGATAAAATTGATAAAATTCAACACTTTACAAAACCTGCTCCAAGATATACCGAAAGTAGTTTAATTAAAGAAATGGAATCTTTAGGTATTGGTAGACCTAGTACTTATGCAACAATTGTTGGAACCATTAAGGACCGCGGTTATGTAATTCTTAAAGATAAAAAATTTGAACCAACTGAAATAGGGGAAGAAACTACTGATAAACTTCAAGAATTCTTTAGTGGTATTGTAAATGTTGAGTATACTGCTAATATGGAACAAGATTTAGATGAAATAGCAGAAGCTAAGAAAGATAATATTGCGGTTTTACATGAATTTTATGATGAATTTGAACCGTTAGTAGAAAAAGCCTTCAAAGAAATGGAAAAGAAAGCACCTGAAGCTACCGGTGAAACATGCCCTGAATGTGGAGGAGATTTAGTAATTCGCAAGGGTAAATATGGGGAATTTGTTGCTTGTAGTAATTATCCGACTTGTAAATATATCAAAAAAGGAAAAAAAGAAGTAAATGAAGTTTGCAAATGTCCTAAATGTGATAAAGGTATGATTGTTGAAAGAAAGACCAAAAAAGGCAAAATATTTTATGGCTGCAACAATTATCCAAAATGTCAATATGCTCTTTGGTATAAACCAACCGGCGAAATTTGCCCTAAGTGTGGTGAATTGATCGTCGATAAAAATGGCCAAAATATTTGCTTAAATTGCGATAACTCAGAATAATTTTTCTGAGTTTTTGTGTGCAACAAAAAATCGTTACTTCATAGAATGCTCTACTAGTAACGATATCTATATAACTATTTACTACTTTAACTTATTATATTCATCCTTCGTTATAGTAATAAGTTCTCCGGGGGTACAATTTAAAAGTTTACAAAACTCTTCGATATATTTAAAAGATATTGATGTAGTATATCCGTTTATAATTCTATTTAAATTTCTTGAAGTCATGTTCATATTTTTACATAACCAATATTTTGTTTTGTTGTTTTTCTTAAGTAATTCTACAATATTAATATTTACCAATTTTTACCAAGACTCCTTCCATCTAAATTTTACTAGATATAAGGAATTTAAATAAGTTACTTATATTACCCATTTATTTTTGCATCAATAGGATACTTACATTACCCTTATTTTTGATATATAATTATTTTAAGAATAGAAGTGACTTAATTCGACAAATTATTTCATTTCCATCTGTTATTATAAAGTGGGTGAACATATGAATCGAAATATTTATAATGCTTTAGAATTAGCAATTGAAGCAGATGGCAAATCCAATGGTGCATATCGTGAATATTTTGCTAACATAAGTTATATGGAGAAGTTTTTTAAAAACAAAAAATTTGAAGATATAACTAAAAAAGAATTAAAAAAATATGTTAACTATTTAAATGAAAAGTATCATAAAAGCACCTATAATAATGTTTATATTAATGAGAATAATGTTGTGTGTAGAGATAGAGTATGGTATTGCATGTATAGAAGATGTAAGTTCTAATATAATTGTAGAAAAAGATGTTGATTATGAGACAGTTTATTCTGGTGGTTCAATTAATTACTTAAAGCTTAATTATAATTTCTGTTGAAAATATAATGTAAAATCTATTAAAATGTTAATAATGTTATTTTTCTTGCTTTTTGCAAGAATTTTTCTTTCTTAATAAGAATATGTGATATAATCATAGTAATGGTGATTGAATGAAAAATAAAAATGTTGTATTTATGGGAACTCCCGATTTTGCAGTCCCAGTACTGGAAATGTTGATTGCAAAAACTAATGTAATAATGGTTGTAACTCAACCAGATAAAGAAGTAGGAAGAAAAAAAGAACTAGTATATAGTCCTATTAAAAAAGTAGCTATTAGCCATGATATACCGGTTTTTCAACCCGTAAGGATTAGAAAAGATTATGATGTATTAAAAGAATTAGATATTGATTTAATCGTAACTTGTGCTTATGGCCAAATAATACCTAAAGAAGTACTAGACTTACCCAAAAGAGGTTGTGTTAATGTCCATGCCTCAATACTACCTAAGTATCGGGGAGCTGCCCCAATTCAATGGGCCTTACTTAATGGCGAAGCAAAAACTGGTGTAACTATTATGTATATGGATGAGGGTATGGATACCGGTGATATTATCAAGATAGCTGAAATACCAATACTTGATACAGATAACGTTGGCACCTTGCATAATAAATTATCAATACTAGGTAGAGATACTTTAGCAAGTGTTTTAGATAACTTACTTAATGGAATAGTAATAGGTATTAAACAAACAGATGATTATACACTAGCCCCAATGATTAAAAGGGAAGATGAGGTAATTAACTTTAATGATAGTGGTCAAAATATTATTAATAAAATAAGAGCTTTAACCCCTTGGCCTTTAGCAAATTTTTCACTTAATAATAAAGAAATAAAAGTAATTAGTGCGGAATTTAAAAAATGTAATAGTAAAGGAACCGGTAAAATAGTAGAAATTACTAAAGATTCCCTAGGAATAAGTTGTAAAGATGGTATAATTTATTTAAAAATAATTAAACCATTTGGCAAAAAAGAAATGCCTATAAGCAGTTTTATAAATGGTATAAAAAAAGAAGAATATTTAAATAAGGTGGTTGATTAAATGAATACTAATAATGGTTTTTGGCAAACAGATCGTGGTAAAGCTTTAATTAAGTTATTACTTTGGATGGTATTTATTGTTATATTAATTGTCTTAGCAATCGTATCAGAAAGAAATGGAAATAGTGAAATTTTAGATGTTGATAAACCAGAAAATAACGCTACAGATACACCAAGTGAACCAGAAAACATTGAATATGAAGCATATAATACTATGATTACTAATTTATTAGCTAATAATTACGAATATGAATATTTAATTACTACTGCTACTGATAGTATTATATTAACAGGTTTTAAAAATCCTGATAAAGAAATTGGCTTTAAAGAAACAAGCTCTGGTATTACTAAATATTTTATTGACTCTACGGGAACATATGAATTAAATATGAATACCTATTCAATTATAGATAATCTTTATTCAGAATTTGATAGCAGTTATCTTAATTTAG
Organism: uncultured Bacilli bacterium; assembly: GCA_944363815.1. Lineage (GTDB taxonomy): Bacteria > Bacillota_I > Bacilli_A > RF39 > UBA660 > Onthocola_B. Next base: position 7,895 of record CALVVI010000006.1, read on the forward strand.
AATTACTATTTAATAACTTAAGTGAATATCTTTATAATACCGAAGAAAATGTAGGTATTAGAACAATTACCTATGATAAAGATGGCTTTCAAGTAACGGTAACAACAGATACTAAAAATATTACAAATGTTTTAGTAATGACTGATACAACTACATATGATTTAAACTTTAAAAATATTGGGGAGTGTGCTACAATAGATTTCATACTTAGTTAAGGGGGATAAACATGGAAAAATGGTTAAAATTTGGTATAACAAACTTTTTTACAGCTCTAAGAGCTGCTGGTATATTTTGTATGATTCCAGTTTTTAAGGCTTATGGTGGTTTAGCTACAGCTTTGCTTTCTGCTGGTTGTTTTATAACTGACTTTATCGATGGCAAGTTAGCTAGGGGTCTAAAATCTTCAACATTTTTTGGAAGCCTTTTCGATGGAATAAGTGATAAAGCATTTTTGATTGTTAATTTCATTTTGCTTCTTTCAATTACTCCGATGGCAATTATTCCAATACTTGCTGAATTGGGAATTGCTGGAGTTCAAAGTTTAAAATATGAAAGCAACTTAAATGTCCAATCAAATATTATCGGCAAAATAAAAATGTGGGTAGCTGGTATTACGATGGGAGCAGTATATTTACTAGTTGATCCAACATTTCTAAATTATCTTGGAGCTGATTTGGCAACTAAAATATCTTCAATGGATAAAAATGCTTTATTTGGTGCCGTTCTTACTCCTTTAGTTTTAAATGAAATAGCTACTCTTGGCAGTTACATAAAAGAATTTGTTGATGGCAAAAAAGAACAAGAAAAAGAAATTCCTGAAGAAAGTAAGGAAGAAAAGTCTGAAAAAGAAGATGTTTTAGTTAAGGAAGAAGAACCAACTGCTGAAAATACGCATTCTCTAAAAAATAGTGAAGTTGAAAAATATATGGAAGAATTAAGTATTAAGGATATGCTTTTTGATCATGATTTTTATGAACAACACAAAGATGATGGAAACTTAAAATTATTACGAAATTTAGCTAAGAAAAAGAAGTGATTTATGAAAAATTTATATGGTTTTACAAAAGACGAATTAGAGCATTATTTTGTGAGTATTGGTGAAAAAAAGTATAAAGCTACTCAAGTATTTGAATGGCTTTATATTCATAATGAACAAAATATTTGGAACTTTTCTAATATAAAAAAAGATGTCCTTATTAAAATGCTCACTGAATTTACAACCGATTTTATCAAAATCGAAAAAGTTTTAAAAGGACCTGATGTTAAAAAATTTTTATTCCGTCTTTTAGATGGCGAAAAAATAGAAGCAGTCTTAATGGAACATAATTACGGTTTATCCGTTTGTGTTTCTAGCCAAGTGGGTTGCAATATGGGGTGTCGCTTCTGTGAAAGTGGTCGCTTGAAAAAGGTACGTAATTTAGATGCTTACGAAATAGTTGAACAAATTTTATTAATTCAAAATTATATTAAGAAAAAAGTAAATAGTGTTGTAATAATGGGAATTGGGGAACCTTTTGATAATTATGATAATATTATAAAATTTATCAAAATTATTAATGATGCTAAAGGTCTTGCAATTGGAGCAAGGCACATTACAGTTTCAACATGCGGTTTAATACCCAAAATATATGAATTTAGCAATTTAGACTTACAAGTTAACTTAGCAATCTCTTTACACGGAGCAACTGATGAAGTTCGAAATAAGATAATGCCTGTCAACAAAGTGTATAATATTGACAAGTTAATTATAGCAATTAGGGATTATATTGCGAAAACTAATAGACGAGTAACTATAGAATATGTTATGCTTAATATGGTTAATGATAGAAAGAGTGATGCCTTAGCTTTAATAAGACTATTAAAAGGAATGAACGTCTATGTTAATTTGATTCCTTATAATGAAACAGAAAATATTGGCTTTAGCAAAAGTAATAAAGAAAGAATTGACCAATTTTATAATTGCCTAAAAAGTGAGGGCTTAAATGTAACTGTGCGCCGAGAATTTGGTGGTAACATTAAAGCCGCTTGTGGACAATTAAGAAGTGAGAGTGAATAGCATGAAAAGTTTTTATTTGACGGATACTGGTCGAGTACGTGAACACAATGAAGATAGTGTTACCATATTAAAAAATTTAAATGGCGAATACTTAGCAGTAGTAGCAGATGGTATGGGAGGTCATCGTAAAGGTGAAGTAGCAAGTGCTTTAACTGTTGCACACCTAGGCAAAAGATTTACCGAAAGCGCTTCAATTGGAACGATTAGTGATGCCGTTAATTGGCTAAGTGATAATATAAATGAAATTAATAGTGAAATTTTAGATTATGGTGAAAAGAATGAAAATTCAAAAGGTCTAGGAACAACAGTAGTAGCAGCAATAATTACCAAAGAATTCTTAATATTTGCTAATCTAGGAGATTCTTCTGGATATGTTGTAAAAAATAAAAAACTGCATAGAGTAACAAAGCCACATACTTTAGTAAATTTATTAGTTGATACTGGTGATTTAACCGAAGAACAGGCCAAAAATCATCCTAAGAAGAACGTGCTTATGAAAGCCTTAGGGGCCGCTGAAAAAGCTGAGCCAGACATTTTTGATGTTGATAATGGTAGTGAAGAAATATTTCTTTGCAGTGACGGTCTTACTTCAATGCTAAATGATGAACAAATTGAAAAAGTTTTATTAGAAGATAATTTAAGCGTTGAAGAGAAAGTCGTCAAACTTATTAAAAAATGTAATGCTCGAGGGGGAACAGATAATATATCGATTGCCTATTTAGTGCGAGAAAGGAATGATTGGGCATGATAATGAAGGGGCAAAAAATTAGTGACCGATACCAAATTATAAAGTCGATTGGTGAAGGTGGAATGGCTAATGTTTATTTAGCTTATGATACTATACTAGATCGTAATGTCGCAGTTAAAGCTTTACGTGGTGATTTAGCCACCGACGAAAAATTTGTTCGGCGATTTCAAAGAGAAGCGCTTTCAGCAAGTTCTTTATCTAATCCAAATATAGTCGAGGTTTATGACGTTGGAGAAGATAATGGTGAATATTATATTGTTATGGAATATGTTGAAGGCAAGCATTTAAAAAATCTTCTTAAAAAACGGGGTAAACTAACTGTTTCAGAAGTTGTTGATATAGCTTTACAAATAACGAATGGCTTAAGTGTTGCTCATGACTCTTATATAATTCATCGAGACATAAAACCACAAAATATACTTATACTAGATAATGGATTAATTAAAATTACTGATTTTGGTATTGCTGTTGCAATGAATGCAACGCAACTTACTCAAACTAATTCGGTAATGGGAAGTGTTCACTACCTGCCACCAGAACAAGCAAGTGGTAAAGGGGCAACCCTTCAAAGTGATATTTATTCAATAGGTATTTTAATGTATGAGCTTTTAACAGGTAAGCTTCCTTTCCGTGGAGATAATGCTGTTGAAATAGCTTTAAAGCACTTAAAAGAACCAATGCCTAGCATTCGTGATGAAATACCAGATATTCCGCAAAGTGTCGAAAATATTATTTTAAAAGCAACTGCTAAGAATCCTAAAAATCGTTATGCTGATGCTAGGGAAATGCATGAAGATTTAAAAACTTGCTTAGATGAATCCCGGGCCAATGAATTAAAAATAACTTTTAAGTATCCGGAGCATGATTATGATGATACTAAACTTTTAAAAACAGTTAAAGAAAATAAAAAAGAAGAAAAAAAGGAAATTAAAAAAGATAATAAAGAAGGTGAAGATAACATAGCAAAAAAAGTTAATAAGGGTGAAAAATCCCAAAACAAAGTTTTAATTATTTTAGCTAGTATATTTGTAGGCCTAGTAGTTATAATTACAACCATATTTGTTTTGATTCCTTATATTAATTCTTCTAGTCAATCAGCTATTCCAGATGTTAGTGGATATACCGTAACAGAAGCAATCAATGCTTTACAAGATGCCGGATTTGTTGTTGCTGATGAGCAAAGAGAAGAAGCTAGCGAAACAATCGATGAAGGTTTAGTTACCAAAACAAGCCCTGCAGCAGGGTCAATTCGCAAAGAAGGAACAGAAATAACTATTTACGTTTCTCTTGGAGATATTACTATTGAAATTGAAAATTATGTCGGTGAAAATTATGCTGAAGTAAAGGGACGCCTTGAAGCTTTAAATTTAAATGTTTATGTTGAAAGTCGAGATATTCCAGAAGGAGATGACCCTAGCGATTACGAAGAAGGAATAATCATGGCTCAATCTGTTGAAGCAGGAACTAAATTATCCGAAGGGGACTCTATTACTCTTTATATTCCTTCACTTGATAATAAATATCCAGATTTTGTAACCGATGAATATACTGTTGCAGAAGTTGAAGACTTTGCTGAAGATTATGAAATTACTTTAAATATTGTCTATGAAGATACAACCGAATATGCTCCTGGTACAATTATAAGACAAAGTCGGGCTGCTGGAAGCACAGTAGTAAGCGGAGCAAGATTAACTATAACAGTCGCTAGAGAACCATCTAGCTCTGAAGAAAACCCTGAAGATAGCGGAGGATTAGAGTAGATGCAAGGTCGCATTATTAAGCAAATTAGTAACCAATATACAGTTGCTATCAAAGATAAAATATTTACCTGTAATGCCAGGGGAAAGTTCAAAAATATGGGACTTTCCCCTCTTGTTGGTGATATGGTAGATATTAATACTGATACTCGAACAATTGAAAAAATATTGCCAAGAAAAAACGAACTATATCGCCCAACAGTTGCTAATGTTGACTGTTCTTTAATCGTAACAAGTATAAAAAAACCTGATTTATCTTTAAGTTTGCTAGATAAATTAATAACTATTATTTTAGCTAAAAATGTTAAACCAATCATTGTTTTAACAAAACTAGATTTAATAGATAACCAAGCAAAAAGAAAATTAAAACCAATTATTAATTATTATAAAAGTTTAGATATTCCGGTATTAACTAACAAAAACATTTTTAAATTAAAAAGATTACTTAAAAATCAAGTTGTAGTATTAACTGGTCAAACCGGGGCAGGAAAATCGACTTTAATAAATAAATTTGACAAAAGTCTTAATGTTGAAACAAAGCCAATAAGTGATGCTTTAAATCGGGGAGTTCACACTACAAGACACACTGAAATATATAAAATTGGTCATATTTATTTAGTAGATACGCCTGGATTTAGTGCTTTGGATTTAAAAGATATTTCTATTTCTGATTTAAAAAATACTTTTAAAGAGTTTAATAATTATTCTTGTGCTTATAAAGATTGTACCCATGATGCTGAAAAAGGTTGTGGCGTAAAAATAGCTTTAGAAAATGGTAAAATATTACAAACAAGATACCAAAATTATCTAAGGTTTTTAAAGGAGATTTATGAAAGTAGCAGTAAGTTATATAAATAGCATTTATTCAAAGACTGATACTATAAAAAAAATTGCTGAGTGCCCAGATGCTGATGCGATTCATATCGATTTAATGGATGGAAAATATGTTAGAAATACGAACCTTATTGATGAATATCTAATTTCTTTATGTAATATATCAAAGCCTTTAGAAGTACATTTAATGACTATTAAACCATCAGACTATTTTCCTAAGTTACTTCTATTAAATCCTGTTTGCATCTATATTCATCCTGAAACCGAACCAGATCCGTTATTAGCTATCAAATACTTAAATGCCCAAAATATAGAACCGGGCATAGTTATAAATCCCAAAGAAGCTATTTCGGAGTATGAAAAATATTTTTCGTCGATAAAGAGAGTTTTACTGATGTCGGTTTATCCAGGAGCAGGTGGTCAAAAATTTCTAATGTCTACTTTAAAACGTTTAGAAGAGCTAAAAAGTTATCAAAAGCATTATAATTTCACTATTTATATTGATGGCGGAATAAATGCGGAAACTGTTAAATTGGTCTCTTTAGCTGATGGAGTAGTAGCAGGGTCCTTTATTTGTATGTATCCCGATTTTCAAAAACAAATTAGTAAGTTAAAAAACTAATTTGTTTTTTTTGAAAAAATTTTCAAAATAAAAAAGGAAAAGACTATTTTGGGAGTTATATATATAGGTAGAGGGAGGTTTTGGCTATGAAAATAATTCGCCAACGAGATTTTAAGGATTGCGGAGTATGTTCTTTAGCATCAATTATTGAATATTATGGAGGTTATGTCTCTTTAGAAAAACTCCGATTAGATACTAAAGCTACTAATGAAGGAACAACAGCTTTAAATATCATTGAAGCCAGTAAAAAATATGGTTTTGATGCTATGGGTATTAAAGTAGCAAATTTAACTAGTGATAAAGTTTCTTTGCCGGCAATTGCCCATATGCAAGGAAAGAACGGTTTAAATCATTATGTAGTTATTTACAAAATTACCAATGACAAAGTAATATTAATGGATCCAGCTAAAGGTAAGGTTGTAAAATCTAAAGATGATTTTTATGAAGAATGGAGCCATATTCTTTTAATTTTTCATCCTCAAAGAAAAATAACTGTTTTCCAAAAAGAAAATACTCTAATTGGCATTTTCTTAAAAATAATTGGGCAAGAACGAAAGCTATTCATATTAATAATTATTAGTAGTATTTTTCTTATTGTATTTACAATTATAGGTAGCTATTATTTCCAAGTAATGATAGATGCCATAAACTTAAATTATTCTCTTATATATCTAAAAATCTTTGTTGTTGTTTTTGGCCTATTAGTTATTTTAAAATTAGTATTTGGTTATCTGCGCCGGTATTTTGAAAATTATTTAAATAAAAATATCGATTGTCTTTTAAATAGCAATTTTCTAAATCATATCTTTAATCTCCCTTTAGAAGTTATTACTAGTAGGACAAGTGGTGAAATAATAACTCGAGTAAGTGAACTAGCCAACATTAAAAATTTATTTACCGAAATATTTATTACTTGCCTTTTAGATTTTGCTTTAATGTTAACTTCGCTACCTTTACTATATTCGATAAGTAATAAATTGTTTTTAGCTCTTTTTCTTTCTTTATTACTTTATTTAGTAGTAGGTATTATAACTAGTAAAATAATTTATCAAAAAGCATATCAAAACATTGAACTGGAAGCTGAATTTAACAATATACTTTTAGAAAATGTCCAAATGCTTAGTAGTATTAAAAATCTTAATGTAACTGATAATAGATTATCGAAATTAGAAACTAGTTTATCAGCTTTGCTTTATGATAACTTTAAATTGGGCAAATTTTGGACCAACGAAAACTTTGGCAAAAACGCCATTTATGAATTGGGATTTTTTATCATAAATACTTGGGGGTTTTATTTGATTTTTAAAGGTAAATTAGAAATAACTGCCTTAGTTACTTTCAATACTTTATTAGGTTTGTTTTTAGATCCTATAAAAAATTGCATTGATAGTTTACCAAAATATAATTTTGTCAAAGCTACATTTAGTAAAATCAATGACTTTTTGAGTTTGAACAAAGAAACGCTAGGCCAAAAAGAAAAATTGTCAAATAATAAAATTATTATCAAAAATCTGAGTTTCTCTTATGATTCTTTAAAAAGTACGTTCAATCATTTTAATTTATTTATTAAACCGGGTGAATTTGTAAGTTTAAAGGGTCGAAGTGGTTCCGGCAAATCAACATTATGTAAAATACTTGATAAATATATTACGAATTATAAGGGTGAAATTATAATTGGTAATCGCAATATTAAAGATTTAAGCATAGCCACTATCAGAGAAAATATTACTTATGTTGGCCAAAACGAAGCCTTAATAAGTGGAAGTATCAAAGAAAATATTTTGCTTGATCGGGAAATTGATTCGAAAAGATTTACTCAAATCTGTAATATTTGTGGAATTGAACAAATTGTTTTTAAAAAAGCATTAAGATATGAAACCAGTATTAATAATGATTCTACTAATATTTCTGGAGGTGAAGCCCAAAGAATAATATTAGCTCGGGCCATTCTTAATGACTTTGAAATTTTGATTTTAGATGAAGCCTTAAGTGAAGTTGATTATCAAACGGAAAGAAAAATAATTAAGAATTTAAAACATTATTTCCCTAGTAAAACAATTATTTATATTACTCATAAAAATCATGATCAATTATTTGATCGAGTAATAGATTTAGGAGGATAACATGAATTATGAAAAGTTATTAAATATTCCTTATAAAACTTATCATATTTTTTTAATTATTGTTACAGGTGTTGTTATTGCTTTTTTGATACTTATAAATATCGAAGTATCTGATGTTTATAATACGTATGGTTATATTAAAAATGGTTCATTAGTTTTAAATATTCCCATTACTTACTCTGATACAATTTTAAATGGTGATTATTTGAAAATTAATGAAAAAAATTATGATATAGAATTAGTTTCTATTAGTAATATTTTAATTGAACCTAATAATTATACTAATTATCAAGAAATAACTTTGCGTATTAATGATAGTTATCCCGAAAATATAGTTGTTAATGCTAGTATTTATTACTCTAAAGAAAAAGTGCTTACTAAAATAAAAAAACTATTTTAAAAGGAGGGTGATTTGGATTTAAATAATAGAGATTTAGCAAGTATTTCGGCGGGAAATTCTTGTTTTGGAAATTTATTAAAACTATTTAAAATTACTTTATGTTTAATATTTAAAAGGAGGTAGTAATGGATATATTAAATAACCAAGAATTAAATAGTATTAATGGTGGCGGTAAAACCTTAATTGTCATTATCGGAGGATTAGCTTTATTTGCCATTGGTATATTTTGTGGAATATTTGAAAAATAGAAAAGGAGGTATCAATGAATTTAAATAATAAGGAGTTATCTACTGTTATTGGTGGGGCTATAACTGGTTCTCTTTTGGCGGCAGCACTAAATATCGGCAAAACTATTTTTGATATTGGCTGCCAAGTTGGCAGAACTATTCGACGGCTTATTTTTGGCTAAAAGTTTGGAAAAGTGTTGAAATGCTTAATTGCAAATGATATAATAATGTAGAAAAAAACAGAAGGGAGGGCTGATAAATGACAAAAGTAGTGGTTCAAAATGGTAATATTGATTTAGCGTTAAAAAAGTTTAAAGCAAAAGTCGCACGCAGTGGAGTCCCTTCTGAAATCAAAAAAAGAAAACACTATGAAAAACCTGGTGTACGTAGAAGAAATGAAATAAAAGAAGGAATCAAAAATTCCCATAAAAAGAATCGGGGCTAATAATGATAGAAAATATTAATAATGATTTAAAAACCGCTATGAAAGAAAAAGATTCTTTCAAGCTTTCAGTATTAAGAATGTTAAAGAGTGCTTTGCAATTAGAACAAATTGCTAAAAAGCATGAACTAAGCGATCAAGAAGTTTCTACTGTTATAAAAAAACAGGTAAAAATTCGTAAAGATTCTTTAGCAGAGTATCAAAAATATGGTTCTTTAGATTCTGTAGAAAGCTTAGAACAAGAAATAGCTATCCTTGATTCTTATTTACCAGCAGAAATGGAGGAGGCAGAAATTATTGCAGTTATCGACTCGGTCTTTGCTGAAGTTTTACCAACTAGCATCAAAGATATGGGCAAAGTAATGAAAATTTTAAATGAAAAGCTTGCTTCCCAAAATGCTGATATGTCACTAGTTAGTAAAATAGTCAAAGAAAAGCTAAATAATATGTAATCTCAGTCGTAAGATTGAGATTCTTTAATTGTAAGAGGTGATAAATTATAAAAACATTAATATTTTCTCATCAAAGCGATATCGATGGTCAAGGACCAGTAATTTTAGCCAAAATCGCTTTTAAAGATGTCGATTACGTATTGTGTGAATCTTTAAATGTCGAAAAGAAAATTGTAAAAATGATAGACAACGGAATTATTTATCAATATGACCAAATTTTTATAACAGATATATGGTTAGAACATCCCCGAATAATTCAAAATGACCCATGGCTAAAAAGACACACTTTATTAATTGATCATCATGAATCAGCTTTAAAAGTTCCTAATTTTGAAAATTATTCTTTTATGAATATTCGAATAAAAGATGAAAATGGCAGGTGCTCAGGAACATCACTATTTTATGAATATTTATTAGTAAACGGTAGTATTGAAGCAACTCCCGCTCTCGACCGATTTGTTGAATTAACTAGACTTTATGATACATGGGAATGGGTAACTGTAAAAGATGAACCTGCTGCAGCATCTCTAACAATCCTTTTTAACATTGTAGGACCCGATAATTATATTGAAATGATGTTGCAAAAATTACTTGCCAACAACTTATCTTTTGATTTTAACACATTTGAAAATAACTTAATTGCAGCTAAAAATAAAGAAACTCAAGAAAAATTAAAAAAATATGCTGAGCACATTTATATTCGTGAAGTCTCTGGTTTAAAAGCAGGCATTGCTTTTGTGGATTTCTCTCTTCGTAATGAATTTGCTCAATATCTTCGGAATATCAATTACCCAATAGATTTTGTTATGATGGTTTCCTTAGAAAATAGAACAATTACCTATCGCTACATAAATAAAGAGGTTAAAGTTTTAGAAATTGCTGAATTATTCGGCGGTAAAGGCCATGACTATGCCGCCAGTAGTCCAATTAGAAAAAGAAAAATGAATTCTTTAATCGATGAAATACTCCGAAAATAAAGCATATAATTAATAAGGTGATCATCATGCACATGAAAGATAATCTTATTAATTTTTTATATGATAAAAATTACTTTATTAGCATATATGAAAATTATATTTATGTATTTAATTACCTGGAATTAATCAGTTTATCAGCTCAAAACATAACTTTGAAACTAGAAAACTTTCAGCTAGAAATTACTGGGAGTAATTTATTTATAACTAAAATGTTACCTAATGAAATACTCATTAAAGGCAATTTTCAAAAAGTAGGTTTTAATTATGAATAAAAAAACAATCTGGGTCAAAGCTAAGTGTAGTAATTATTATCATTTCTTAAGTAAAGTTCAATATTTAAATGTAAATATTTTAGAAATTAAATATGAAGATAATTACATATATTTAAAAACTTTAGCTGAAGATATATCTAAATTGCAAAAGTATCTGGTAAGCTATAAGTTTGAAATAATTAAAACTAATGGTCTATCCAATTGTTTGAATAAAGTGCGTAAAAATTATATTTTTCTTGTCTCTTTATTAATAGGTATAGTGTTGTTTTATTTTTTAAGTCATTTAGTAATTAAAATAAACATAGTGCACGAAAATGCCGAAATACGTTCCTTGATTAAAGAAGAGTTAGATTCCTATGGGATAAAAGTTCTGAGCTTTAAAAAAAGTTATAAAGAATTAAATTCCGTTAGAGAAGAAATTCTTGATAAATATCCCGATAAGTTAGATTGGATGGAATTTGTTGTTGATGGTATGATTATTAATGTTCGAGTAGAAGAACGTATTATTACTGATACTTCTAAAGATGATAAAGTTTGTAATTTAATTGCCACAAAATCTGGAGTTATCAATGATATTTTAGTTAATGAAGGAGAAGTTTTGGTCAATATCAATGATTATGTTCGGGAAGGGGACACATTAGTAAGTGGCATCATCAAATATAACGAGGAGGACAAAAGATATACTTGTGCTAGTGGAAAAATCTATGCAACGACTTGGTATACCGCCGATGTCTCGATTCCTCTTGAATATAAAAATTATGTCCAAACTGGGAAGAAAAAATATAATCTAATCTGGGAAGTAGATGGGAATAAAAAAAGAATACTTAGATCTCGCTTTTCTAACTATGATAGCAAGTTAAAAAATATTTTTCATATATTTGATTTTAATCTTTATCTTGAAACAGAATTAGAAACTGAAGAAATAGTTCAAACATACACGGAAGATGAGGCCTTAGAAGTAGGTATTTCTAAAGCTATTTCCAATACCCAACTTTCTTTAGGAGAATTTGATGAAATAATTGATAAAAAAGTTTTGAAAAAATCAGTAAATAATAGTACAATGGATATAGAAGTATTTATTATTGTTAAACAACTAATAAGTACAGAAGATATAATCGACGTCGAAAAAAACAAAGAAGGGATTGATTAGAATGTTTCTAAACACCATCAAAGCAATTTTAAATGATAATTGGCCAATCCTTGTCATATTTGTAATTACTCTAGTCTTAGTGCGGTTTTTTTACTTGCGTAATCGTCATGAAAAAGTAAGCTTTTATAAAGAATTTCTAATGATTTTATCGATTTGTTATATATTTTTACTTTTTCAACTTCTTACCAAAGTAGAGATGAATTCTAATAGTGGCTATAACATTATTCCTTTTGAAGAAATATTTCGTTATGAAGTGGGAAGCAGGCTTTTTATTTATAATGTGTTTGGCAATATCATGGCCTTTGTTTTATTTGGCTTGATTATTTCTTGCTATATTAAACCTAAGACAGTTTTTCCGCCATTTGTAATTTCCCTTTTAGTTAGTATAACGGTTGAATTTGTCCAATTAAATATCGGGCGCAGTTTTGATGTTGATGATGTTATATTAAATGTAGTTGGAGGAATAATTGGCTTTTTACTTTATATAGGTTTTAGTGCTATAAGAAAACACTTACCCAAAGTATTTCAAAAAGATGGAATATATAATTTCTTATGTGTAATTATTATAATAATTATGGCACTATATATATTAAATGTAATAGGAGTATTGAAATTTTGATGAATGATTTTAAAATAGTTGATGAATACGGTTGTACTTTTGATTATAGTTATCTAAATAAAGTGATTAATCGAACTTTAGAGATGGAGGGGGTTACTTCTTCGTGTTTTTGCATTATATTTATAACTGATGAAAAAATGCATGAATTAAACTTAAAATACCGTGGAATTGATCGAAGTACTGACGTTTTATCATTTGCATTTGAAGATAATAATAAAATTTGCTATAATATTAGGCAACTTGGAGAAATTTTTATCTCCATTCCCAAAATGGAAGTACAAGCTAGGGAATATGGCCATGGTTACCAAAGGGAATTAGCTTTCCTAGTAGTTCATGGACTTTTGCATTTGCTAGGTTATGATCACACTTTGGGAGAAAAAGAAGAAAAAGAAATGTTTAGTAAGCAGGAGTTGGTTTTAAATGAATTCGAAGAAACAAAACGCAAATAAGCAAATGAGTTTTAAAAGATTCTTAAATAGCATTAAATATTCTATTCAAGGTTTAGTTCACGGTTATAAAAATGAACAAAGTTTATGGCTTCATGGCATTAGTTCCATTTTAGCCATAATTTTAGGTATAATATTAAATATTTCCTTTAATCAGTGGGCAATAATTCTTATAGCACTTGTAGTAGTTTTAGCAGTTGAACTGCTTAATACGGCAATTGAAGCAACAGTGGATTTAGTGACTAAAGAAATTCATCCTCTAGCTAAAGTTGCTAAAGATAGTGCTTCTGCTGCAGCTTTTGTAAGTAGTATTGTAGCTACCATTATTTGTTTATTTATATTTATTCCTTATATAATCGATTTGTTTTAGAAAGGGGCAGTTTAGATGAAAAGTGGCTTTGTTAGCATTATAGGTCGTCCCAATGTTGGAAAAAGCACTTTAATAAATGCTATTATCAATAAAAAGGTAGCTATAACAAGTGATGTTTCGGGGACAACTAGAAATATTATTCAAGGCATCTATAATGAAGAAGGGTATCAAATAGTATTTGTAGATACTCCCGGTATTCATAAACCAATAAATAAGCTTGGCAAAGTATTAAACAAGCAAGCACTTTCTTTAACTAAAGATGTTGATTTAATTTTATTTGTAGTTGATGCCGCCGCTGGGATAGGAAAAGGAGACATATTTATTTTAAATATGTTAAATAATACCCAAATCCCTGTTATATTAGTTTTAAATAAAATTGATGAATTAAATAACGCCAAAATATTAAAGGCAATTGCTGATTATAAAGATATTTATCCATTTGTGGAAATAGTTCCGACATCTGCTAAGACCCATGACAATATCACTCATTTAATTACGGTAATAAAAAAATATCTTCATGATGAGGTTCAGTATTTTCCAACAGATTATTACACCAGTAGTAGTTTAAAGTTTATGATTAGTGAAATTGTCCGGGAAAAACTTTTACAAGTAACTGAAGAAGAAGTGCCGCATAGTATTGCTTGTTATACAACGCTTTACGAAGAAAAAAGTAATGTTATCAATATAAATGTTGATATTATTGTGGATCGGGATTCTTTGAAAAAAATAATTATTGGTAAAAATGGCAGTAGATTAAAACAAGTAGGAACACTTGCTAGAATGGAAATTGAAGAATTAACGCAAAAAAAAGTTTATTTAGAATTATTTGTCAAAGCAATTAAGAATTGGAAAGAAAAAGAAAAATACTTAATCGAATTAGGTTTTGTTGATAATGAATAAAAAATTTAATATTCACCCAATATATATTTAGGACGGTGAATATTAATGAAAAAAGATGAATTATGGAAGAAATTTCAAAAAAGTGGGAAAGTAGAAGATTATTTAGAATATAAAAAGTACGCAAAGAAGGGTTAGTAGTGTTAAGGGAAGTAGAAGGGTTTATATTAACAGAGACACCATATGGTGAGACTAGTAAAATAATTAATGTTTTTACTAAAGATTATGGTATCATTGGAATTATGTGTAAAGGTGCTAAAAGTTTGAAAAGCAAAAATCGTGTTTCAACAATGCGCCTTAATTATGCAAAATTTAATATATATTATAAAAAAGGCAAATTATCTACGCTGGTTAGCGCTGATATTCTAAACCCTTTAAAAAAAATTAAGTCTGATATAGTCTTAATTAGTTATTTAAATTATCTAGCAGAACTTACTAATCAAGTAATAAAACAGAGCAATAATCTAGCCATTTATGATGAATTTATTGCTGCTATTTTAAAGATTGAAGAAGGATTAGATCCTCTAGTTATAACTAATATTTTAGAAATAAAATATTTGGCGGAGCTAGGAGTATTATTTAGTTTAGATGAATGTGTAATTTGTGGTAGCAAAACCAGTATTGCAACGATTGATGCCGATAAAGGAGGATTTATCTGTCTTAATTGCCTAACTAATGAAGTAATCGTCGATAAGAAAGTAATTAAAATGCTAAGAATGTATTATTACGTCAATATTAAAAGTATCAGTAATATAAAAGTAGAAGATAATATCAAAGACGTAATTAATAAATTTTTAGATATGTATTATGAAAGGTATACAGGACTTTACTTAAACAGCAAAAACTTTTTAAAAAATTTAACTTAAAAAGTTTTTGCTGCTTTTTTCATGTTATAATTTGGGGGGGTGAAGACTATGGCAAAGTTAACATTATATTATGGCACAATGGAAACTGGTAAAACAACGAAATTGATACAAGATCATTATAATTATTCGCGTTATTTACTAAAAGTTATTTTAATTAAACCGAAAATTGATACTAAAGGTGGAAATACTGTAATTACCAGAGTTGGTGAAAACATTAAATGTGATTTATTACTCCCTAAAAGTGCTAGCTTACTTAGTAAGAAATATTTTAATAGATATAAATACATGCAATTTATATTAGTAGATGAGGCCCAGTTTTTAACAAAAAAACAAATAAATGAGCTATGGTTTATTGCTCATAAATATAATATCAATGTAGTATGTTATGCATTAAAAAGTAATTTTAAGGGGGATTTATTTGAAGGAAGCATGCAATTACTTGCTAGAAGTGATGAGAAGCATGAATTAACAGTAAATTGTTCTTGTGGTAAAACAGCGATGTTTAATGCAAGACGTGTTAATGGCAAATATATTTATAGTGGTAAAGAAGTGGTAATTGATGGTGAACATGATAATATGGAATATATTCCTTTATGCAGTGGCTGCTATTTAGAATTTGTTTTAAATGGTAAAATGCCTAAATAAATGCAAAAATTTTACTGTTTTTTTCTTGTCATTTAAAAGAAGAATGATATAATATTTCATAGTCGACTTGCAAGAGGGGGGATAAACATGTATTATGTAATTATTGATAACATTACCATAATTTATAGCGATAAAGAAAAATTATGTATATCAAAAATCATAAAATATATTAAAAATAATATGGACTTTTTTAAAAGCTATCAAAATAAAACTTTAAGTTTTGTTCCTCTAGAAGACGAAGATACTTATTATATTGATGAATTTGATTTTTTCTTTGCCAGAATTATTCGTGATTTTGTTGATGACCCGGAAGTTGAAATTTTGTTTAAAAATCATGATTTTCTAATTCGCAGTGTAGCAGAATATCTTTATCGTTCCTTTTTTGGTACTAAATTATCTCTATTATTTAAAAAAACATCTAACTCCATAATCGAAATTATCGTTTTAGTATTTGCTTTTGGAAAAAATAAAATTGACTTAGCCTCTTTAGTTGAACATTTAAAAACAAGAAGAGAGATTTCTGAAGTTGCCTGTGATTTAGTCTTAGATAATCCTGAAGAATACAAATCACTCATAAATAAGATAATTGACCCTGAATTAAAAAATTATCCTTTAAAAGAATACTACAGCTATTTTATTTCTAATGACTTATTTAAAATTCCAAAAAAGAAAAATAATCACCAAATAAGTGAAGAAGAAGTATTAAATTTATTTTCAGAATTTTTAAATTATATTAATGCTTCATCTAAATGGCAAGATACATTTATGGTTTTAAAAGATAAAAACTGGTTAAGCTTTACTGATAATCCAACTAGCAAAATTCATTTTTCTAAAACTGGAACTATTGAAGACTTTTTAACTCTTATTAATGAATTTATTAATTTACTAACTCAAAATAATCCTCCCAAGTCATTTTGTGTAGAAAGTATACCAGCACTTTTTTATGAGAATATTGGTATAGAATTCCTAGTTAAAAAAGGGTTTGATATGGAACAATTATTAGAGATAAAAGAACACAGAAAATTTAAAATAATGCGAAATTTTCTAAAAGATTTTAGCAGTTACCATAGTGCTTTAAATAAAGATTGTAACTATTTTAACGAATTGATTGAAACAAATATTACTATAAATCAAGAAATACTTATAGCTCTATCTACCGGTAAATTAAAAGACTTAACACCTCTAGAAGCAAAACTAACAAAGCAAAAAGAACAATTTACCAATGCTTTAAAAGAAAAATTCTTATATACGAAAGATAGTATTTATCCTGCTAGTTTAGATATTGCAGATCAAATATATGCTAAATATGTTAATGATCCGACAATATTAAAATATATGGATTTTGTTACTAATGAGCCGCAAGAATTTGATTTAAGTATTCTAATTTATTTTTTGGATTTGCCTGATAGTTACGAAAAAAAGCGAATCCATTAAAAATATTTGTCAAAAAATAAATAGTTAGATATAATATAAAAAAGGATGTGTTAATTTTGAAAATATCAATGGAAGAAATAGTAAATTTTGCTAAACAATATGGTTTTATATTCCAAGGAAGTGAAATCTATAATGGTTTATCTAATACATGGGATTATGGGCCAGTTGGAACCAATTTAAAAGAAAATATAAGATGGGCTTGGAAGAAAAAATTTATTCAAGAAAATCCTTATAATGTTGGTATTGATTCAGCTATTTTAATGAATCCCCAAGTTTGGGTAGCTTCTGGTCATGTAGCATCATTTGCGGATCCCTTAATTGATTGTAAAAAATGTAAAAGTAGACATCGGGCTGATAAATTAATTGAAGATGCCACTAAAGGAGATGTAACTGCTGATGGTTGGGATAATGAAAAACTAGAAAACTTTATTTCTGAAAACAAAATCAAATGCCCAGTTTGTGGTGCTACTGATTTTACTCCAATTCGTAAATTTAATCTTTTATTTGAGACTTCCATTGGAGTAACCGACGACACTAAAAATACTGTCTATTTACGAGGAGAAACCGCACAAGGGATATTCGTTAATTTTAAAAACGTTGAAAGAAGCATGCGTCTTAAAGTGCCATTTGGTATAGCCCAAACTGGTAAAGCTTTCCGAAATGAAATAACTCCTGGAAACTTTATCTTTAGAACTAGAGAATTTGAACAAATGGAATTAGAATTTTTCTGTAAGCCTAACACAGATTTAGAATGGTTTGGTTATTGGAAAAATTTCTGTATGGATTTTTTAAAATCTCTAAGCTTAAATAAAGAAAACTTACGTTTTCGTGACCATGCTAAGGAAGAATTATCATTTTATAGCAAAGCTACAACTGATATTGAATATCTTTTCCCAATGGGCTGGGGTGAACTTTGGGGTATAGCTGACCGGACTGATTATGACTTAAGTGTTCACGAAGAAGCAAGTGGAGTTGACTTACGTTATTTAGACCCTGAAACTAATGAAAAATATTTACCATTTGTAATTGAACCATCAGTAGGTCTAGATCGCCTTTTGCTAGCAATTCTTGCCGATGCATACACTAAAGAAAATGTAGATGGGGAAGAAAGAATAGTTCTTAAATTAAATCCGGCCTTAGCTCCATTTAAAGTAACAATATTACCTTTAATAAAAAAGGTTCATGCTCAAAAAGCTAATGATATTTATGCTCATTTATGTAAGTATTTTGCTTGTACTTATGATGAATCAGGATCTATTGGTAAACGCTATCGCAGAAGTGATGCTATTGGGACACCTTTTGCTTTAACTATTGATGATAATACTTTAGAAAATGACACCGTAACGCTAAGAGATCGTGATACAATGGAACAAATTACTTTACCTGTATCTGAATTGGTAGATTACATTAATAAAAAAATCGAGTTTTAAGTATTGCTAAAGTATTAAAAATTTGATAAAATGTGATAGTAGACTAGGGAGGAATCACAATGGGTTTTAACTTAAAAAAAATATTTACTTACGATGGTGATGAAGAAAATTTAGTAGGTACTGAAGATGAATATTATAATATGAGTGAAGAAGAAGCTATTAAAGAAGCGGATAAATCTGGTAATAAAATGATTTTACTAGAACCTCGAGCTTATTCTGAATCACAACAAATTGCTGATCACTTAAAAAATCGCAATAGTGTAGTTGTCAATTTAAAAAGAGTAACTTCTGATCAAGCTAAAAGAATTATTGACTTTTTAAGTGGTGTTATTTATGCAATCGGTGGCTCGATGCAAAAAATTGGTGTTGGAATTTATTTGTGTACTCCAAAAAATGTCAATGTCCAAGGAAAAATAAGTGATGAATCAGAAAAAGTAAGTAAAAATAATACCGATGAAGAATTAGATTGGTAATGTAAGGGATGTGTCCTTATGGTAAATAGGTTTAGTACAAGCATTCAAGGCTACAAAAAAGAAGAAGTAAATGACTTTGTCAAAGAAGTAACAACGGAATATGAAAGTATGTTAAAAAAACTTAAAAATAGTTGCGAAATAATTGAAAGTCTCCAAAAAGAACTTAAACATTATAAAGATATTGAATCAACTTTAAATAGAGCCATCTTAGTAGCTGAAGAATCGACAAGCAATATTAAAAAAGCCGCTTATGATGAATCAAAAGTAATTATTGAAGATGCTAGAAGAAATGCAACTAAAGTAATTAACAATGCTTTATCCAAGGCAGAAAGAATTGAGTCTGAAGCAGAAACACTACGCCGAAAAGTCGTGGTATACAAAAGAAGATTTAGATCCCTTGTTGAAGACCAATTAGATGAAATAGATCAATTTGATGAACGGATATAATATGTAAAATGCAATATTTTTACATATTTTTTATTTTAGCTTATGTAAACTTCCACATAACATACTTGCATTACCCCTAAAAATAATATATAATTTTAATAGTAAGGTACATGATTCGACAAGATATTTAAACCTTGTCTGGTATACTGTATTTATTATAGGGAAGGATTGATTGTTATGCCAAAATCAAATGAAAAGAAAGTGCTAGTGTTATCAGCAATTGCAGTTATTACATTAATAGCTGTAGTAGTTGGAGCAACATATGCTTACTTTCAAGCCCAAGGTGGAGGTAGTAGTGATATTGATGCAAGTGTTATAACTAGTACTACTGATAAATTATCATTTCAAGTAGGTAATGGCATAAATATAAGTGCTAGTCAAGAAAACTTTGGTCTAGGCATGGACAATGTTACAGGAAGTACAACAGCAAGTGCCATGTTAACTGCTAATAATGCAACTAACACAGCAACAAGAAATTATAATTTATACTTAGATATAAAAAATAATGGTTTTACATATACAGTAGATGAAAATACACCAGAGTTAATACTTACAATAACTGGTCCAGATGATCA
>CALVVI010000007.1 GCA_944363815.1 uncultured Bacilli bacterium
CTTCTTCTGCTGGAGTAAGAAGAATTAAAGGAATTTTGGAAGCGAGTTGTTCTAATAAAGAATAATTCACTTCTTTTCTTTTTGTGTAAATTTATTAATTTTATAAGATTTTACATGTTAAACATTAGTTAAAATGTCACCGATTTTATAGTATAATTTCTTTATAATTCCTCATTGACAATATAAAAAAGCCTTTATATAATTAAAATGTAGACAATTTGTCTAGTAAAATAAGGAGGGTAAATGATGAACATTTCAAAAATCTACGATGAAGTCGTAAAGAAGACGAATAATGGAGCAGATGTTCCGATTGTGGATAAAAATGGGGTTGCTGTTCACAGGCTTACAATTTTTGAAGATATTGTTCTAAGAAATTTGGATAATTTGGAGGCACCAGCTTTAGAAATTGTTGGTAGTGATGTGAAAATGACTTATTTAGAGTTTTTTAAAGAAGTCGAAAAGTACATGAGCGCATTTAGAAACATGGGCTTAAAAGAACATGATGTTGTGAGTTTGTGTTTGCCGGTAGGCATTGAATTTATTTGTGCTTATTATGCACTTACAACATTAGGTGTTACGGTCAATGCACTAAACATTATGTTTTTATTTCAAGAAGGTATTGAACCATACTTATCAAAAAGATGTTCTGATACTTTAATTGTTGATGAAAATTATTTAAAAATATTACAAGCAAAAGGAGCATTTAACGATGCTAATTTGAAAAACTTAATTGTTACAGGAGATGCAACATATACGCATCATTTAAACAGTGATAAATATGCTTTGCCAGCTGGATTAAAAGGGGTAAATGTTTTATCATTCGCTGATTTTTTGAAGACTGCTAATATGAACGATGAATTACATGTAGCTTCGTATAATGAAGATAGAATTTCAACACTTAATTATACGAGTGGAACAACAGGTAGACCAAAATGCATGGGTCATTCAGATTTAGCACCACTTTTTTTAGTATCTGCACATGATACTATAAAAAGAGATGAATATCGCGGCGATAGAACTTTAGTTACTATTCCTTTACAACATCCAACTGGCTTATTTTATTCTATGGTATTTCAAATGGCTCAAGGTAAGACTTTAGTTTTGGAACCAAGATATGATAAGAGTTTATTTGCTAAAGATATTAAAGAAAATAGAATCAATCATGCAGTTCAAGCAAAACCATTTTATGCTCAACTTGTTCAAGACCGGGCAGATGGTACATTAAAACCTGGGGATTTTGAATTGTTTAGAAATGCTTATAGTGGTGGAGAAGGAATTCCTTTGGCGATATGTAATGATATCAATGATACACTAGCTTATGCTGGAAGTCCAAATCCTTATATCTATCTAGGTTATGGACGAAGTGAAGAAGGTTCATTAACTGTTACACCTTATAATTTAGAAGGTAGAGCTAATACTGTTGGAGTGCCACTTCCAGGAAATAGAGCTAAACTTGTCGAAGTTGGTACCTTAAAAGATATTCCAAATGTTCCAGGAGCACAAGGAGAAATCTTGGTAAGTTCACCAGTTCATCCAATTCATCATTGTTATTTAGATGATTACAATAAAGAAGGTAAAAGCGATGGCTCAATTATCGATAAAGATGGCGTTAGATGGGCAAGAGCAGAAGATATTGCTTCATTAGTAGAATTACCTAATGGAACACTTTCCTTTATTGCATTAGGTAGAGCAAAAGATTCAGCTCATAAGAATGGTGAAACGTATTATTTGTTTAATTTGAAAGAACAAATCAATGCTATACCAGAAGTTCAAGAATGTGAAGTGTTGTCTATACCAAATAATGGTAATGATTATATAACAGTTCATATTGTACTAAAAGAAGCAGCAAAGACAAGAAAAGAAGAAGTTGTTAAAGAAATATATGGAGTTGTTTCTGCAGTCGATGGAGTAAAATATTATGATGTATTTGGTATCAATGCTACAAGTGGAAAATGTGATAGAGAAGCAATGAGTGAAGATTTGGAAAATTACTATGTTTTAGAAAATGGGCAAGTAATGAATGCTGATTTCATTAGAAATGACAATCAAATATTAAAAAGAGTAAGAAATTAAATTAACTAAAAGTATAGATTTGTGGTTTAATCTATACTTTTTCTTTATTTACAAAATAATTGGAATATGCTATTCTTATAATAGAAGGTGGTAAAATGATTATAGGAATGTCTTTTATCGTTTGTACTTTCATTTTTGCATTAATGATTGCTATAATTTATTTTGCTAAAAAACATGTCGATACTATTGAAACAAAGTTATATAATTATATTTTGATTATAAGTGTGATTAATATGATTATAGAGTTTACTTTGTGTACTAATATTTTGTTGGGTGTGCCATTATTTTCGTTTTATAATTTATTAATAAATAAACTTTTTTTAGTAACTTTATTTACTTGGTTTACTTTATTTACAATTTATATTATTTGTGTTTCGGGATTGTTAAAATTAAAAAACAAAGTACTAAATAGAATAATTTTATATTATATATTAATGGTAATTATTTTAGTATTACTTCCTCTTGAGTTAGTTAACGAAAATGGAGTGGCTTATTCAACAGGCATAGCAACATATTTCTTGTATGGAATTTGTGTGGCATATGCTCTCATTTGGCTAATTATTATCTTTAAAGGAAAGAAAAAATTGGGGAAAAAAGTTATTCCGTTTGTAGCGTTTATAGTTTGTTTAACAGTTATGTTAGTTGCAAGAGCTTTGATTCCTGGTTTGCTTCTTAATTCTTTTTCTTCAGCATTTGCTACAATTCTTATGTACTTTACTATTGAAAATCCTGATATTAAAATGATTGAGCAACTTAATATTGCTAGAGAACAAGCAGAAAGGGCCAATGCTGCGAAGACAGATTTTTTATCAAATATGTCTCATGAAATAAGAACCCCATTAAACGCAATTGTTGGATTTAGTAATTTGCTTTTGGATGACAGGGAGATTCCTGATAAAGCCAAAGATGGAGTTCGGGATATAGTTATGGCTTCAGATAATTTGCTCGAAATAGTTAATGGCATTTTGGACATTTCAAAAATTGAAGCTAATAAATTGGAAATAGTCAATAGCGAATATAGTACTAAAAAAATTCTTGATGAATTAGTATCTTTGTGTCATGGAAGACTGGGCGAAAAACCAATTGAATTTAAAACTAATTTTGATGCAACAATTCCTGCGGTGTTATATGGTGATGCTGGTCGTATTAAACAAATATGTGTAAATATATTAACTAATGCGATTAAATATACTAAAGAAGGATGGATTGAATTTAAAATTAGCTCAGTAATAAAGGACAATATATGTCGTTTGATAATATCAGTTGAAGATACTGGTATTGGTATAAAAGAAAAAAATATTGATAAGTTATTTAATAAATTTGAAAGGTTAGACTTAGAAGAAAATGTAACAATTGAAGGAACAGGTTTAGGTCTAGCAATTACTAAAAAATTAGTTGATTTGATGCATGGTAAGATAGTGGTCCAAAGCGTATTTGGAAAAGGATCTAAATTTACTGTATGCATCGATCAACGAATAGTTAAAAATCCAACTATAAAAGTTGAATCTGAAAAACACTATGATGAAATTCAAGTAAAAAATAAAAGGGTTTTACTTGTCGATGATAATAAAATCAACTTAAAAGTTGCTGAACGTTTACTTGCATCTTATGGAATAGAAACAGAAAGTATTGAAAGTGGATTTGAGTGCATTGATAAGATAAAGACCGGTAATAAATATGATTTGATTATGCTTGATGATATGATGCCTAAAATGAGTGGAGTTGAAACTTTGAAAAAGTTAAAACTAATTGATGGCTTTAATATGAAAGTTGTGGCTTTGACGGCGAATGCTTTAACTGGTATGCGCGAGAAATATTTAAATGAAGGCTTTGATGATTATTTAGCAAAACCAATTAATAAAGATGAGTTAAATAAAATAATTAATAAGTATTTAAATAGTGATTAGGGAGGATTTTTATAATGAAAGATGTCAATATTTTAATTGAAAATGGAGCAAATGTTAAAAAAGCTTTAGAATTATTTGGGGATATGGAAACATATGATCAAACTTTAGAGGTTTTCTTAAATGAAGTACCACAAAAATTGCAAAAAATTAAGAGTTGCAAAGAAATTGGAGATATGACCAATTATGCTATATTAGTTCATTCGCTTAAAAGTGATGCCAGATATTTTGGCTTTGAAGAACTGGGGGAAATTGCCTATAAGCATGAACTCGAAAGTAAAGCTAACAATTTATATTATGTTACAGAGCATTATGATGAATTAACAAATGAAGCTAATAGAGTTTTAAATGTAGTAAAGAAATATTTTGGTGTTGGCAATATAACAGATATGGATGTTCATAAGACAGTTGTTAGTCATGATAAAGCAATATTAGTAGTAGATGATTCTAATTTAATTAGAAACTTTATCTTAAAAATATTTAAGGATGACTTTGAAGTAATAGTTGCTAATGATGGTCAAGAAGCATTAAATGTAATAAATGATGCTTTAAAAGGTGATAAAATTAAAGCAATTTTATTAGATTTAAATATGCCAAATGTCAATGGCTTTGAAGTTTTAGATTATATGAAAAGCCATGATATGTTTAATAAATATCCTATTTCTATAATTACAGGAGTTGATGATAAAGAATCGATTGAAAAAGCTTATAAATATCCAATTGTTGATATCTTATTAAAGCCATTTAATGAAAGAGATGTAAAAAAAATACTTGAAAAAACAATTAATAAAAATACTTTCAAATAAAAGTTGCTAAAAGCGACTTTTATTTTCCCCTTGTCACTATATTTACTTATTTATAAAAGCAAATTCTTTAGAGTTTGCTTTTAATTTGATATAATTATGTAAAGGAGGCTTAGTAGTGGATAAAAAGTTAGTGATATTTAACTATATTATTTTGTTGTTTTCTATTATTGTTTTTGGAGAATATTTAATTAATTTTGCAACTTATTCTTCTTCTTATATTTTATTTTTATTGTTTTTTATATTATTATCTTTGCATGTGTTTGTAACGGGGATTTTGGTAAATAAGGAAAAAATTTATAAGCAAAATATTAAATTATATTTAATTTTGTATGTTGTTTTATTAATTAGTTTGACAGTTTTTATAAATCGGCCAAATTTTGCTTTATTTGATGCTAATTTTTTGAAGACTTATGCTAAGGAAATTAATTTTATTCCTTTTAAGACTATAGTTCATTTTTTATTTGATAACGTAAATTGGAGTGTTAAATTATATAATATTGTTGGCAATTTGATTGCTTTGATGCCTCTTTCATTTTTGTTAATCATTTTTAATAAACGTTATTCTTCTTACAAAGAACAGTTAAAAATTTTATTTATTATAGTTTTAGGAATTGAATTTTGTCAATTCATTTTGTCAGCAGGAAGGCTGGATATTGATGATTTTATTTTAAACATTGGTGGAGCAATGATTTTCTTTACAATTATAAAAAAAGCTAAGTTGATAGAACCATTAAGGAATTTTTTTCATGGTGATTTAAATATTCCTAAGATGACAAAATATATTATTTTAATATTTGTGTCTGTTGCTATTATAGTTATGGATATATTATTTATAATTGATTTAAATCGGGAAGGTTATGGAAAATTTAATAACGAATATTTTTCAGTGATACCAATAAATGAGAGATGTGCTGATATGAAAAGAATAGAATTAGATGGGTATGACTTATATATTGATTGTGTTGATGTTTTATTTGCTGGTGAAAATGATTATTATTATTCTTTAGAAGAAGCTTTAAGAAATAGGGTTATTGATTTAAATCATTTAGATAAATATTTTAATGTTGTTAAATACGCAGATAATGTTGTTGTTTATCGCAATAATGATTTAACAATGTTTAGATGTAATACTAACAATAATAAGGATATTTATGTTGGGGGCAAAGATATGGTTTACAATGATGAGTGTAATTAAATAATAACTAATTTTTAAAATTTTAGTTGACAAAAATAAAGGAAAATAATAATATTATATATGCAAGCAATAAGTGTTTAATTACTGTGCAGATTAGATACTTAAGCTTGCTTTTATTTTAAGGAGCGTTTATGAATCGTTATAAATCTACTAATATAGCAAGTATTTTAGGAATTATTGGTAATCTTTTTTTGCTTGTTATTAAAGGGTTAATTAGTTTTGTTAGTCACAGTCAAGCAATGCTTGCTGATAGTATTAATTCTGCTAGTGATATTATTTCGTCATTTTTAACCTTTGTTGGTAATAAAATTGCTAGTAAGCCTCGGGATGATGATCATCACTTAGGACACGGCAAAGCTGAATATATTTATTCAATGCTTATAAGTTTTTTGATAATTTTAGTAGCTATTAATGTATTTAAAGATGCTGTTATGTCTTTTTTTAGAGCTAGTGAGTTTAATTTATCAATTTGGTATATTGTTGTTTGTTTAATAACTATATTTGTTAAATTAGCTTTATTTTTGTATACTAATCATATTTATAAAAAGCATCATAATTTATTATTGTTAGCTAATTCTAAAGATCATCGTAATGATATGATTGTAACGATGTTTACTTTAATATCTGGAATATTTGGCTATTTTGGAATATATTGGGTAGATAGTTTAGTAGGAATTGGTATTGCAATATTTATTTTAGTTACAGGTATAAAGATATTTTTAGAAAGCTATAATGTATTAATGGATAAAGCAATGAATGAGGAAACTAAAAAAGAAGTTATGGATATTATAAGTAAATATCAGGAAGTAAAAAAAATTCAACATTTTAATGCAACACCAGTTGGTTATATGTATCAAGTGTCTTTTACGATATTTGTAGATGGTAATTTAAGTACTTACGAATCTCATGATATTGCTAATAGGTTAGAAAAAGATATAACAGCATTAGATGATATATATTTGACAATTATTCATGTAAATCCAATTTAGTTAGGGGGAAAAATTATGGAAGAATTGTTGGCTGATTTCCATGCTATAGCACTAAAAATTGCTGATGTTTATGAGGGACTTAAAGGGAGTAGTAAAAATAGGGAAGAACAGATAAGGGCATTAAAAGAATTGCGAGTTTTAGAAAGTAAAATAGTTGATTTATTAGCTTGTAAATATGACTTATGGGATGTATGTAATTATTTGAATGAATTAGATTTAAAAAGTAATATGAAAAAAAGAATGCATAACAAGTTAATAATAAAATTAATTAAAGAAAATAAAGATATAAATTATAAAGAATGTTTAACTAATTGGATAGTTAGTGATCATTTATTTGTTGCTTTGGCAATAAATGAAGACAACTTGTCAGTTTGCTTAAATTTAAATAATGTAAAATATGTTATTGCTTTTTTTGCACCGATGATTGAAGATGAATTAATTAGTAATAATTTTGAAGTTAACCGCCATCCTTTTATAGCTAGTGATACTTTAATGGGATTATATAATATTCCGGAAGAAGTTCATATAATGTTTAAAGATGCTAAGTTAGTTAAACTTTTTAATGATTACTTGTCGTTTTTTAACGAGCGGTCTTTTGATAATGATGGGTTGGTTGTAACTGGCTATATTATGCAAAGTTTTTTGCGTAGTGTTATGGCATTAGCTAGCCCGGATACTTTAAAGAAAATGCAAGAAGTAATATTAAATATTCTTAATAAAAAATCTAATAAAGATATGGTTTATAAAATATTACAAGGGACTATAGATAATAATGATAAGGATATACCTTATAAAGTGACTTTGAAGATGTAGTCACTTTTTAGTTGTAAAAAAAAACTAATTTTGTTAGAATTAAATAAAGGATAGGTGGTTAATTATGTTTGTTGGTGAAAGTCCAATTCATATCAAAGTAGATAAAAATGAAGATATTGCCCCAATTGTATTGATGCCGGGCGATCCCTTAAGAGCAAAATATATTGCGGAAAAGTTTTTGGAAAATGCTCGTTTAGTTACTAGTGTTAGAAATATGCTAGGTTTTACTGGAATTTATAAAGGTCATGAAGTAACTGTTATGGGTAGTGGTATGGGTATGCCTAGTATGAGTATTTATGCTTTTGAATTATTCCATTTTTTTAATGTAGAAAAAATAATTAGAATAGGAACTTGTGGAGCTGTAAGTGAAAAAGCTAAAGTATCAGAGATTTTACTCAGTGATAGCGTTTATTCTGAATCTAATTTTGCTTATACTTATAATAATTTTGAGGGGCATGTGGTTTTGGCTAGTAAAAAGTTAAATAGCGATATAATGCAAACAGCACAAGAACTAAATATGCAAGAAAAAATTCATGAAGGAATGCTTACAACGATGGATGTATATGGGCCTTATATTGATTATGATAGAGTATTAAATAGAATTCCAGAAGAGTATAAAGATAAAATTTTAGGAGAAGAAATGGAAGCATATGCTTTAATTCATATTGCTAATTCGATGGGAAGAAAAGCAACTGCAATGGCAACTGTAGCAGATTCTAAATTTAGTAATGTTGTTATGTCTATTGAAGATAGGCAAAAGTCTTTAGATGATATGATTATTTTAGCTTTAGAATCTATTATAAAATAAGGAGGAATATGAATAATTCTATTAATTTAAATATTTTTCGGGCTTATGATATAAGAGGGGTTTATCCAAGTGAAATAAATGAAAATATGGCTTATACAATTGGCAAAAGTTATGGTTCTTATTTGCAAGAAAAATATAATAAAAATAGTTGTATAGTTTCTCATGATAATCGACTTTCTAGTGAAGCGTTATCTCAAAATTTAATTAAAGGAATTACTGCAAGTGGTTGTAATGTAATAAATTATAGTTTGACTACAACTCCAATGAATTATTATGGAAGATATTTAAATCAAATGCCAGGAATAATGGTTACAGCGAGTCATAATCCTAAAGATGATAACGGTTTTAAATTTTCTTTTGATGGTATGATTAATGCTCGAGGAGAAATGATTGAAGATTTCAAAAACTATACCTTAGCAGGTAATTTTAAAAATGGGATGGGTAAAGTTGATAATAATTCCTTAACTGATAAATATATTGAGTATTTAAAGTATTCTATTAAATATGGAAAGAACAAAAGAAAGATTGTTATTGATTGCGGTAATGGAGCAACTTGTGGTTTGGCCCAAAAAGTGTTTACAACTAGTTTTTGTACGCCAATATTTATAAATGATGTTTCTGATGGTAATTTTCCGAATCATCATCCTGATCCAGCAGTTAAAGAAAATTTAAAGCAACTACAAGAAAAAGTAAAAAAGGAAAAAGCTGATTTTGGAGTTGCTTTTGATGGGGATGGGGATCGTTTAGGTATTGTTATGGAAAATGGGGAAATTTTATCAACTGAATATTTTATGATTATTTGTATAAAAGATATCTTTAATACAGTTAAAAATAAGACGTTTTTATATGATATTAAATGTTCCAAAAGTGTGGAAGATGTTATTAATTCTTTAGGGGGCACACCACTTTGCTATCGAACTGGGGCAAGTTATACGCAATATAAAGTTCATCAAGATAATCTTCCTTTCGGCGGAGAATTTTCTGGGCATATTTTCTTTAGAGATCGGGATGCTGATTGTGGCAGTGCTATTTATGCTAGCTTACGCTTTTTAGAAATAATGAGTAGAACAAGTGAAAAATTAAGTGAAATTGTTGCGAATTTCCCAAAATATTTTGCAACTGATGAAATAAAAATAGCTTGTCCTGATGATAAAAAATTTCAAGTTGTTGAAAAAGTTAAAGCTTATGCTAAGAGTATGAATTACCCAATTAATGATATAGATGGAGTAAGGATAACTTATACTAATGGGTGGGCTTTAGTGCGTGCTAGTAACACTGGCCCAAATATTATATTTAGAGCTGAAGCTGACACTTTAGAAGGTGTAAAGATTTTAGAAAATATTTATGTTTCAATGATAAAAAAAGAAATGGCTAATATTGAGTCATTGTAGGGAGGTAATGGTTTTTGAAAAAGAAAACAACAAGTAAATTAATAGTATGTATTGATATTATAGTATTTTTAATTTTATTTACTTGGACAATCATGGGGTGGCCTCATGATTTAGGAAAATCTATTTTTTGGTTATTTATTGTTATTGCTTTGTTTGAGGGAGTAACAGTAGCAATACTTGGTAACGTTATAAAATTTAAAAAGAAAAAGGATAATAAAGGATTGCAATTAAAAAAATATAATATTTCTTTAATTGTAATTGGGGTTGTTTTGTTTCTTTTGGCATGCTCTTTGAGTTTCCTTTTTTGGGTATTTGCTAAAACAGAACAATATGCTAATTATTATCCAGAGGGCACAATGACTTATACAAAAGTCGATTATGACAAAGATATAGTAATACCTTCTTATTCTATTTTTGATAATGAATATTGGGATGAAGTTATAGTATTTTATAGCCCTAAAGATGCTAACCAGTTAAAAAAAGAATTGGATAATATTTTTAATAGTAGTGAATTTGTTAAGTATGAAACTGATAGTGGAGATGTTTATTATAATCAGGAAAGTGATTATACAATAGTTGATTATCAAGTGAATGAAAAATTATTTATGAATTCATTTAATTTGGTTTATTGTGATGGCCTTTGTAATTAAATGCACTTGACTAAAAATAAATTTGTGATATATAATTAATACATCGGAAAAAATTATGAACGAGACACGTGTATAAGAGGAAATTTAAAGAGAGTTCTTGTTAGGTGAGAGTAGAATATTTTAAATCTTATATATATCACTCGGGAGTTGGATAACTGATTAATAGGTAAGTTATCTCGTTAATCGCGTTAAGATAATTAAGTAAATTAAAGGATGGTACCGTCGTAAGACTCCTTGGGTATCACCCTTTTTATTTTGGAGGGATAATATGAAAACTAATTTTAAAAGTTTAAGTAAAGAACCAGTAGATGCAGTGGAAGGAAAAATACTAGAACGGTGGCTTAAGGATGATATATTAACTAAATGTATTGAAAATAGGAGTGATGCACCATACTTTGTTTTTTATGATGGCCCTGCAACAGCTAATGGACATCCTGGACTTCATCATATGGTTGCTAAATTTTTAAAAGATACTATTTGTAAGTATAAGACAATGCAAGGTTATAAAGTTTTACGTAAAGTAGGATGGGATACACATGGTCTTCCAGTAGAATTACAAGTAGAAAAAGAACTGGGATTTAATGGAAAAAAAGATATCGAAAGATATGGTATTAAAGAATTTAATCAAAAATGCCGCGAGTCAGTATGGAAAAATGAAAAAACATTTACTGATCTTACTAATAAAATGGGGCAATTTATCGATCTTGAGCATCCATATGTAACATATGATAATAACTATATTGAAACTGAATGGTGGATTTTAAAGAAATTTTGGGAAGAAGGATTATTCTATGAAGGAGCTAAAATTCTTCCGTATTGTCCTAGATGTGGAACAGGACTTGCTAGTCATGAAGTTGCCCAAGGTTATGAAGAAATGAGTGTTGATACGGTAATTGTACCAATGAAGAAAAAGGATGAAGATGTTTATTTTCTTGTTTGGACAACTACACCTTGGACACTTATTGCTAATGTTGCTTTATGTGTTAACCCTGATTATGATTATTCTTTAGTTGAATCAAAAGGGACTAAGTTTATACTAGCTACTAGTTTAATATCTAAAGTATTAGGTGATGAAGTAAAGATACTTGATACATTTAAAGGTAGTACCCTTGAATATACCGAATATGAACAACTTATTCCTGAACTTAAAGTAGATCGTAAAGGTTTCTTTGTTACATGTGATACTTATGTAACTGCTGAAGATGGTACTGGTGTAGTTCACATTGCACCAGCATTTGGTGCCGATGATGCGAGTGTAGGTAAGAAATATAACTTGCCTTATTTAAATCCTGTCGGAGAAGATGGTAAATATATGGAAGGTCCATGGCGAGGAATGCTTGTATTTGATGCTGATGTTGAAGTAATCAAATATTTAAAAGAAAATGGTAAATTATTTAAAAAGCAAAGAATGGTTCACAACTATCCACATTGCTGGAGATGTCATTCCCCATTAATTTATTATTCTAAGCCAAGTTACTACTTAGAAATAACTAAAATTAAGGATAAAATTGTTGCTAATAATAAGACTGTCAATTGGTATCCGGCGTATGTTGGTGAAAAACGTTTTGGTAATTGGCTTGAAAACTTAAATGACTGGGCAATTTCTAGAAGTAGATATTGGGGAACACCACTTCCTTATTGGATTTGTTCTTGTGGGCATACCGAAATGATTGGATCTAGAAAAGAATTAGTATCCAAGGCTATTGAGACAATCGATGAGACTATCGAACTACATCGTCCATTTGTTGATGAAGTACATCTAAAGTGTCCAGAATGTGGTAAAGCCATGACTAGATGTAAAGATGTAATCGATTGTTGGTTTGATTCTGGTTCAATGCCATTTGCCCAATATCATTATCCATTTGAAAATAATGATTTATTTGAAACTCAATTTCCAGCGGATTTTATCTGTGAAGGAATTGATCAAACTAGAGGATGGTTTTATACACTACTTGTAATTTCAACATTTGTAAAAGGAGTAAGTCCTTATAAAAATGTTTTAGTAAATGATTTATTGCTCGATGCTGAAGGCAAAAAGATGAGTAAGAGTCGTGGTAACATTGTGGAACCATTTACAACAATGAAGGAATATGGGGCAGATACAGTAAGATTCTATCTTCCATATGTTTCACCAGTATGGGTACCACTTAAATTCGATATTAATGGTTTAAAAGAAGTTCATTCCAAGTTCTTTAATCCACTTAAAAATACTTATAATTTCTTTACAATGTATGCTAATATCGATGGTATTGATATCGATGAATGCGATATTCCAGTAAACAAACGGGAAGACATCGATAGATGGTTAATAAGTAAATATAATAAATTACTTAAATATGTAACTGATGCCTATGAAGAATATGATTTAAATAAAGTAGTAAGAGCTTTAACAGATTTTGTATCAGATGATTTATCTAATTGGTATATAAGAAGAAATAGAGATCGTTTCTGGGGTTCTAAATTAGATGATTCCAAAAAGTCGGTATATAAGACAACTTACGAAGTATTAGTTGGCTTGTCCCAGATGATGGCACCAGTTGTTCCATATCTATCTGAAGAAATATATACAAACTTGACTAGAGAATACTCTGTTCATACATCAGATTTCCCTAAATATGCCGAAGTATTGATAGATGAAATTCTTGAAGAAAAGATGGATTTAGTTAGGGATTTAATTAGCATTGGTAGATATGTTAGGGAAGAAGTAAATATAAGAGTTCGTCAACCACTAAGTGAAATCTTACTTGATGGTAAAAAAGAACTAATCATCGGGGAATTAACTGAACTAATTAAAGAAGAACTAAATGTTAAGAAAGTAATATTTGTTGATGATACGAGCGAATATATGAACTTTACTGTTAAACCAAACTTTAGAGTAGTGGGTAAAATATTTGGTAAAAATATTAAAGAATTCCAAGATAAATTATTGACATTATCTTTAAATGATATTAAAAAACTTCAAAATAATGAAATAATTAAAATGGAAATCGCCGGTGTTGAAACAGAAATTGATTCGACGATGACTGATATCAGAATTGATGCTAAATCAGGATTTAATGTTGGTATGGAAAATAATAATTTTGTTATTTTAAATACAACTTTAACTAATGATTTAATCAATGAAGGTATTGCTCGTGAAATAGTATCTAAAGTTCAACAAATGCGTAAAAATATTAATTTAGAACTTACAGATCGTATTATTATAAATTATAATGCTAGTGAAGACGTTATTTCTGCGGTAAATGATTATGCCGATTATATCAAAAGAGAAACACTAGCGACTGAAATAAAGGTTAGTGAAGATACAACTGATGAATTTACTGTTAATGATTTACAAGTAAAAATTGCTATTAGCAAAAAATAATGGTAAAATGGTAATGGGTCCTCGTAGCTCAGTTGGATAGAGTGAATGCCTCCGACGCATTAGGTCGCAAGTTCGAATCTTGTCGAGGACACCATTTTACAAATAAAAATCTATAGCTTTGATGATACTATAGATTTTTTATTTTTTTC
The DNA here is from genome assembly GCA_944363815.1 of uncultured Bacilli bacterium. Lineage (GTDB taxonomy): Bacteria > Bacillota_I > Bacilli_A > RF39 > UBA660 > Onthocola_B. Next base: position 14,143 of record CALVVI010000007.1, read on the forward strand.
TAAAAATTTTTCGCATTAAATTGGTAATTTTATTGGAGTTAGAAGTAACTTCTAATTCTTCAGGCAAAGATAATTTTTCAATTCCTGTTATTACATTAATGATTGACTTAAGGGAAATCATATAATAATCTAATTTTCTACGCCTGGAAATATAGTTATGTAATTCATTTTTATTATTACTTGCTTCTAATTCATTTAGTATAGCATTTAATATAATTGTTTCTTTGGATACATATTCATACCCAATATAGGTTATTTGGTCTAAGCTTAAATCTTTTAAAGCGTTATAGTTGGGTAACCAAGATTGTTTAATTAAAAATTTTATTGCATCTGGTTCAGTTATTTTTATAAAATTGTTTGTGGATTTACAATTATTATTTTTGCTTGCCTGGATTATTGAAAAAGGGATAATATCTAAATATTGAATCATAAAATAAATATCTTCTTTTTCTATATAAACAGCATTTTTAGTAACTATTTTCATGCTTTCTCCTTTTTGGTTATTTTAACACATTTTAAGTAATTGTGGTATAATTAATTTAGTTAGGAAGGAGCTTAATTATGGATATGTTTATTCCGGATATTTATCAAAAAAGCATATATACAATTGATTATAAGAAATTAAAGAAAAATGGAATTAAATGTTTACTATTCGATTTAGATAATACTATTGCCCCTTATAAAGTGATTGAGCCTGATCAAAAGGTTAAAGAACTTTTTGCTAGTTTAGAAAAAGATTTTAAAGTTATTATTATTTCTAATAGTAATAAAAATAGATTGCGACCTTTTAAAGAAAAACTAAATGTCGATGTAGCATTTAGTAGTAAAAAACCTTTTAAAACTAAATATAAAAAAATATTGGAATTATATAATTTCAAAATAGATGAGGTTGCTTGTATTGGAGATCAATTGCTTACAGATATTCTTGGAGCTAATAGAATGGGGTTTACAAGTATTTTAGTAAATAGAATAGCTAAATATGAAACTATATTTACGAGATTTAATCGTTTTTTTGAAAAGTTTATTTTAAAGTCTTTAGCTAAGAAAAGGATATTAGTTAGCGGAGAATATTTCGATTAGAAAGGAGGTTTTATGAAGGCTTGTCTAGGTTGTGGAAGTATTTTACAAGATAGTAATCCGGATAATTTAGGTTATACACCAGATATTGCTAATTCTTTATGTCAACGTTGCTTTAAACTTAAGCATTATGGTAGCAATAATAGTGTTTCTAAAAAACAAGATAATAAAAAAATTGTTAGTAAAATAAATAAGGAAAAAGGGCTAGTATTATTTATAGTGGATTTTCTTAATTTGTATCAAGAAGTAATTGATATATATAAAAGTATAATAGGTCCTAAATGTTTTATAATTACTAAAAGTGATTTAATACCTAAAAATATTAAAAAAGATAAGTTAGAAGAAAATATTAAAAATGTTTATGGAATAAATGAAAAAATAATATTTGTTAGTTCTAAATTTAAAGATAATTTTTCTTTGTTAGATAATATTTCCAAAAATTATAAAAAAGTTATTCTTTGTGGTGTTACTAATGCCGGCAAGAGTAGTATTATTAATACTTGGATAGGCAGTGATATAACAGTAAGTAAAAGTATTAATACAACTCAGGAATTTATGTATTTAAATGTAGATGAAAAAGTTATTGTAGATACTCCTGGTTTTATTACTAAAATATATAAAAGTGATGTTGCAAATAAGAAGATTAAGCCCTTGACTTATCAGTTACAAAATAGATATTTTTTGCAGATTGCTGATATTAATATAGCTGCATTAGATGATGTCAATTTGACAATATATTTAAATAATACATTAAATGTTAGTAAAAGAAGAATAAAAACTGATTTTGCTTATGATATAATTATACCAGAAAAAAGTGATTTAATTATTAAAGGTTTAGGTTTTATTAAATTTAGTAAGAATGCTAAAATTAGTTTAAATATAGCTAGTGATTATTTTGAAATAAGACCAACAATTATCGGAGGTAATCATGAGTAAGATTAGAATTATGAGTGAAAACTTAGCCAATAAGATTGCTGCTGGTGAGGTTGTCGAAAAATGCGCATCAGTTGTAAAAGAATTAGTGGAAAATTCCATTGATGCTGGGGCTAGTAATATAAAGGTTAGTTTAGTTGATGGTGGTCTTACTGGCATAACAGTTAGTGATAATGGTAGTGGCATGGATAAAGAAGATGCGGTTTTATCTTTTTCGAGACATGCAACTAGTAAAATATATAAAGATGATGATTTATTTTTTATTGAAACATTAGGATTTCGCGGGGAAGCTTTAGCAAGTATAGCAAGTGTTTCTGAGGTTAATATGGATACTTGTAGTGGTGATGTTGGGACTCATGTCCACATTAAAGGTGGCGTTCTTGATGAAGTTAGTGCTACTAGTGCTCGCAAGGGAACAACTATTAGTATTACCAATCTTTTTTATAATACTCCAGCTCGGCTTAAATATTTAAAAAGTGAAGCAACAGAGTTAAATAATTGTGTGCAATTTATTGAGAAATTAGCTTTGTCTAGACCTGATAAAGCATTTACATTAATAAATAATGACCGAGTAGTAGTTAAAACTAGTGGTAGTAATAATTTGCTTAAAGTAATTCATGAAATATATGGACTTAATGTTTCAAGTAATATGCTTGAAATTAAGGCAAGTAGTGATGACTTTGAAATAACGGGATTTGTTGGAAAGCCTGGGATTTTAAAGAAAAATAGAAATCATTTTAATACTTTTGTTAATGGTAGAATTATTCGAAATAATGAAATAAATAGAGCTATAAATGATGCTTATTATACCTATAAGCATGAAGGATTTTATCCGATTGTAGTTATTAATATTGCAACTGATCCAACTTTAGTTGATGTCAATATTCATCCCACAAAGCAAGATATAAAGATGAGTAAAATGGATGTGTTAGTAAAACTATTATATGAAACAATTAAAGAAACATTATATAATAATTTACTTATTCCTAATGCAATAGTTGATGAAAAACTAAATGATGTTAAAACCGAATTTATTGAACCTGCTATATATGATAAAGATACCAAAGTAACGGAAGTCATTCAAACCTCTTTAGATTTGGCAAGTGATAATAGTGATGAAGATAATATTATTAAAAATGTTTCATTTAAAAGATTAAAACTTTATCCAATTGGTCAGGTTCATGGTACATATATCATTGCGGAAAATGAGGATGGTATGTTTATATTAGATCAACATGCTGCTCATGAACGTATTAATTATGAAATGATTAAAAAACGTTTTGCGGATGAAGAACCAACTTATACTGATATGTTAATTCCTATGTCAATTGAACTTAATACTAGTGATTTTGAAATGTTTATGGCTAATAAACAGGTTTTAGAGAATTTAGGGTTTAAGATTGAGGAATTTGGAATAAACACAATAATTATTAAAGGACATCCAACTTGGCTTACTAAAAATTTTGAAGGAGATAATTTAAAATCAATTGTTGATTTAGTAATTACTAATAATAGGAATTTTAATAAAGATCGATTTTTGGATAGTTTAGCTAAAATGATTTCTTGTAAGATGAGTGTTAAAGCTAATGAACATTTGAGTTTAGAGCAAATGGAAAAGTTACTTGATGATTTAGTAAAATGTGATAATCCTTATAATTGTTGTCATGGCAGGCCATCAATTATGAAATTTACTAGTTATGAATTAGAAAAAATGTTTAAGAGGGTGATGTAGAGTGCTACCAGAGTATAGAAGAAAAATTATAATTTCCATATTAGCAGTAATAGGTATTATTATTGTTATATTTGCAATGTACAATTTATCTAAGTATGTAAGAGAACAAGAAAAAATAGATGAAGAAAAGGTATTTGATGATGCTTATCCGGAAGAATATCTTTATTATGGTTTTATAATTGATGAAGATAATAATTATCAATTAATGGGTATTAATAGTGAGTTTCAAGAAACAGAGTTGGGATTAAGATCTTTTTATCCAATGGATAAAATGTATTACTATAATAACCATTTAGTATTATATACAGATGCTATAAATCAAATTAATTATAATTCTACGGATGATGAATTTGGTTTTTTTGAACTTAATCCATTTTATAGCAATAATACTAATGTAGCTTTAGCTCGAGATTATTATATATTTTATAGTGATACAACACTTGAATATTGTAGTGTAAGTGAATGTAATCGGGTTACTATTAGCAATGACTTAACTAGTGATAAAGTATTAATTACAGAAGATAAAGTATTTTATGTTTTAGAAGATGGAGTTTATGAATTTGATTTATATACTCTTACTAGCAATCATGTAATGATTCCTGATTATTTAAACAATATTGAGTTGTTGGTGGCGAATAATGAAAGATTAGTATTTTTAAATGGCGAAGATTATTACGCTTATAGATTTAAATATGATACAGTAATGAATATTAGTGAAGAGATAAGAAAAGTTGATAGTGAATTTTCATTTGTAGAGATGCAAGATTCCCAATTTATTTATATGACTAAAGATAGTGAAACTAATAAAAATATTGTCAAAAGTTATTTATTTGGAATAAATGAGATTTCTATTTATACTTTTAATCTAGAAGATGAATTATTAACTGATTCTTTTGTAGTAAATGATCACTTGTTATATGGTGAATTAAGTACTGAAGAAAGTATTAGATATGTTTTAATTGACACGGATAATTGGACAGTCTTAAGTGAACTAGAAAATCCATATGTCGTTTTAATAGGAGTGTAATTATGAATGAGATTAATTTAAATTTATTACCAGTTAGTTTAGATGAAGATATAAATTTTCCGGAAAGCTTTTATGAAAATACTTTAATTAAAAGATTAGAAGGTATTCATGTTAAAGGAATAATAAAATATAATTTATCTGATGAAGTAGAACTAGACTTACAAGTTACAGGCAATATGATTCTAAATGATGCCATAACTTTAGAAGAAGTTGCTTATCCATTAGATATCCATATCTCAGGTTTGCTAGCGGATTATCTAGAAGAAAATGGTAATTATTTAGAAAAAAATCAAAATATACTTGATAAACTTGAATTTTTATGGGAAAATATTGTATTGGAAGTTCCCATTAGTTTCACTAAGCAATCTGGTGTTAAATTAAGTGGTAATGGTTGGGAATTAAATAGCGATAAAAAAGAGGATGATATTGACCCTCGTTTAGCAAAATTGAATGATTTATTTAAAGGTGGTGAATAATATATGGCAGTTCCTTTTAGAAGAACTAGTAAGACTAAAAAAAGAATGCGGAGAACACATTTGAAAAAGTCAGTTGGAGCTTTAACTACTTGTCCAAAATGTGGAGCAACATTAAGACCACATAGAGCTTGTACTAAATGTGGATACTATAATGGCAAAGAAGTAATTGCTATAAGTGATGAAGAAACTGCGGAATAGCAGTTTTTTAATGGCTTTTTTTACTTCTGTAAACTTTTACATAACACACTTGCGGTACTATTAAAAATAATATATAATCTCACGTTTGAAGATTTAATTCTACGAAACTGCGTAACTCGAATTAAATCTTGTCAAAGATGGGGATTTAGTATTAATCATACCCCAAATATGGAACATATTCTTTTAGAAATTTATTTAAATTACTTTTTCTATTTATTTTTTGTAATTTGATGATACCAAAAAGTAGTTGTTTTATTAATGATTACTGATAATATCGAATAGTATAAGGCCGAATAAATTACCTGATGCAAAAGTTGCGTAAAGTGCAGCTTTTTAGTTGTTTTAGGGATAAAAATTTGTTCTTGAAAAATTAAAATAGGTATGATAATATATAATAGAAAGGGATAGATATTATGGATGGAAAAAATTTTGGAACATTATTTGCGGAAAAGGGTTTTGTTATTAGAAACTCGAATGCTTTCATTAAAGAAGCAACTAATGTTGATTTAACTGAACTAGTTGATAAATTAACTGATTTAGAAAAAAGAATAAATAGCAGTTCAAATATAGTAGATTTTTCTAAAAGTATTATTAGTAAATTAGATGAAATAGATGTATTAATTAATAGTGATGAATATACTAAGCTATCAAATTCTGATAAGCTTAGAGCTTTTTCTGATTGTGTTCAAAAAATTAGAAGTAAATTTGCTGTAGTTAATAATTATGTTAAAGCTGAAGAAAATGTGAGATTGCAAAGAAATAATAATGATTCAATTGTTATTAGCGTTGATCAAAAAAGTGCTAATTTGGATAAAGATACAACGCTTTCTCCTTTAGAAAGAAATCAACAAGTTGAAGCTTTATTTAATGAAAAACTAATGGCTTTAAACGCTTATAATAGAGCTTTGGCTAATTTTAATGAATATAAGAAAGCTTATGAAAAGAGTGTTAAGAATTTTAACTTAGTAGAATTTAAGAATGAATTATTAGCTTTAGCAAATGAACTACAAGAAGCAAGTAAAGAATTAGCTTTGTCTCCAGAAAATAAAGAAAAATTACAAAATGCTATTACTGGTGTTCACAGTGAAATTAGTTATTATGGGCTTGAAAGCATAAAGAGTAAAGAAGAGTTTGATGCTTTGTGTAAACGTTATGGTTTGGAAAGTGTTGGACTTAGTAAAAAGACTGAGGTTGTTAAAGACGAAACAATAAAAAAAGAAAAGAAAGACGAAGTTAAAAAAGAAAAAAGTTTATTAGAGAGTGTGTATGATAAACTAGTAGCTTTAAATCCAACTGTTAAATTTGCTTTAAAAGATAAAGCAAATGATAAAAGATTTGATGGAAGAATAGAAGCGAGTGTTCCTGTAGGTAACTTGAATTTACCAGAAGATTTTTATCATATGAATAATGGTATTTCTAATAAGTTTAGTACTAATAAAGATCAAATATTAGTTGAAATTGGCGAACTTAAATTAAATAATGAAAAGAAGGAAACTAAAGAATTAGGCCATCCTCTTCGTAATCCAGATATGGTAGCTGATGTATTTAAAGAATTGGTATTACTAAATCCAGATGTTAAATTTGAACTTAAGGGTAAGAGTAATGATGCAAGATTTGATGGTAAGATTGAAGCATCAAAGCCTGCAAGTAGCTTGGAATTACCTGATGGATTTTACTACATGAATAATGGCATTAGTAATAAATTTAGTGGAGATGTAAATAAAGTAACTATTGAAATTGGTGAACTAAAGCAAAAAGAAGAAAAACATAAACCAAAAGAATATGAAACTTTGAATTTTGCTAAAGATGAAGAAAACAAACCTTTAGTTTTAGATAATGAAAAAAATGACGAAAAGCCAAATTTAAGGGAAGATTTAATAAATAGACTTTTTGGAAAATTAAATTCTAATGGCGAACCTGAAGTTGAAAGAAATGATGAGGCTGGTTTAAAACCTGATATAATTGATAAAGCACAAGAAGTAGTTCGTAACCTTACAAAAAATTGTAAAGTTTATGAAGGTAAACACTATGCTGTAAAGAAAAGTAGAACTGCTGTAATAGGTTCGTATGCTAAAACACTTCTTACTTTTGGTGGTATCTCAACAGTTATTTTAGGTGCTGTTGGTACTCCAGTACTTGCAGCTGCTGCAGTTGGTGTTGGTTTAGGTGCTGCTGTTCAAAAGTTATATAGTAAATTAGTTGCTAATACTGATATAAAGATAGAAGCTTTGGAAGGAACTAAATATGAAAATGATCCTAAAAATGCTCCAGTATCTGTAATAGCTTATCATGAAGCAAAAGATGCTTTAATGGATATTTATAAAAAGAGAAAAACTGGCGAAATAAAATCAAAAGTTAAAGACTATACTGAAGAAGAGTTGTTAGATGATATTTCACCAAGATTTGGGAGGTAAGACATGCGGGTTGATACAGTGATTACTTTAGATAATGATGTAAATTGTTTGTTGCTAGATAAGGCTAGTTATAATGATGAAAATTACTTTTTGTCAGTAATATTAGATGAATCGGAAGAACCTAGTGATGAATATATAGTTTTAAAAGAAATAGTAGAAAATAATCAATACTCTGTGGAAAGAATTGTTGATGAGGCTATATTAACAGAATTAATTAAGTTATTTACTAAGTCTTTTGGTGAAAAAGTAGATAATCTTCCAGAATTTGATGATAATAAAACAAGCAACCTATAATTTTTAGGTTGCTAATTTTAAAGGGTGATAATTATGCATGATTGGATTTTTTGGTTACTATTAGTAATAGTTTTAACGATTGTTGAGCTTGCAACTACAAGTTTATTGTCTGTTTGGTTTGTAATTAGTGGAATAGTTGCTTTAATATTATCATTTTACATTGATAATATTGCAGTTGTAGCAACAATATTTGCCGTATTAGGTATAATGCTTTTGTTCTTATTACGGCCTTTACTAAAAAAATATCTGCCAAGTCAAAATCCTAAAAAAAAGAAGAAAAAAAGAAAATAAATTGATGTCAAGTAATGTAAATGTTATTAAAAGTAAATATTAGATATTTACTTTTTTTGTGTTTTCTGGTAACATTATGGTAGACAGTGGCATACTGTGGAAGAAAGTGGGGGATAAAATGTTGCTGGGTGAATATCATCACAATATCGATGATAAAGGCCGTTTGGTTATTCCTACTAAGTATCGTGAAGAATTAGGTAGTGAATTTGTCATTACTAGGGGAATAGAAAGATGCTTATATGTTTATTCAAAAATTGAATGGGAAAAACTAGTGGCTAAGTTAAATACTCTACCTTTCACTAAAAAAGATGCCCGGACATTTATGAGATCCTTCTTTTCTGGCGCTACTGTTGGTAAGTTCGATAATAGTGGTCGAATAAATATTACCTCCCCGTTGGTTAGTTACGCCGATTTAACAAAAGAATGCGTTATAATCGGCGTGAATGACCGATTAGAAATATGGAGTGAAGATGCATTTACTAAGTTTATGGATGATAATTCTAGCGAGTTAGAAGAAATTGCAGAACATTTATTTGAGGTGTCTAATGAAACATTATAGTGTTTTAAAAAATGAACTTATTGATTCACTTAATATTAAAGATGATGGGGTATATGTAGATGCAACTGTAGGGTATGCCGGAGATGCACAAGAGATATTAAAAAGAATAAAAAGGGGATATCTATTCGCCTTCGACCAAGACCCGGTGGCTATTTCTTATGCAACTGTTGCTTTGGAAAAAATCGGCGATAATTTTAAAATATTTATGACTAATTTTAGTCAAATGAAAGAAATGTTAGAAAAAGAAGATATTAATTCTGTCGATGGAATAATATTTGATTTAGGTTTTTCTTCGCCACAGATAGATGATGAAGCTAGAGGTTTTTCTTTTATGCATGATGGACCTTTAGATATGCGAATGAGTAAGCAAGGAAAAAGTGCCAAAGATATCATTGATAATTATGACGAAGAGAAATTAAAAAAGATATTTTGGCAATATGGCGAAGAAAAGATGAGTAATGTTATTGCTAAGAAAATAGTTAGTGAAAAGAAAAATATTACTTCTACTTTAAAGTTAGTTGAAGTAATAAAATCGGCAACGGGAGCTAATTACTTTTATAAACATCATCCAGAAAGAAAAATATTTCAAGCTTTAAGAATTGAAGTAAATGATGAATTAAAAGTATTAGAAAGAGTATTACCAGAGGCAATAAAATTGTTAAAAAAAGGTGGTAGACTTAGTGTTATAACATTTCATTCTTTAGAAGATCGGATTGTTAAAAATATATTTCGTAAATATAGTGAAGTTGATCCAGTAGTTAAAGGAATGATTGATATACCAGAAGAATATAAACCTTTAATAAAAATAATAAATAAAAAACCTATTTTACCTAGTAAGAGAGAATTAGAAGAAAATTCTAGAAGTGCTAGTGCTAAATTAAGAGTAATAGAAAGGATATGATGGTATGGCTAAAAAGGGGCAAAAAATAAAATTATTAAAGGGAGAAAAATTTATGTATGGACTTTTAATTTGTCTATTATTAGCCATACCAATGTTTAATGTTTATACTAGTTCGCTTTTAAGTGAAACTAATAATGAAGTAGAAAAAATAAAAGATAATATTGAAAGTCAAGAGTTAGTAAATCAAAGTTTATCAATGCAAGTTGATGAACTTGCAAGTCTAGAAAATATTCAAAAGATTGCGGAAGAATATGGACTTTCATATGTAAATGGTAATATAAAAATAATTACAACAGAATAAGGTGATAAATTTGAAAAAAAGAGCGACAGTTAAAATATCTAAGATAATTATTTTAATAGTTGCTTTTTTGTTTGTAGCAGCTATTGGAAAATTATCATATATTGTTTTGAGCAGTAAAGTTGATGGAATTGATTTGCAAGCTAAAGCGGCATCAATTGCAACTGTTGAAAAAACTTTGTATGCTAATCGGGGAAATATATATGATGTTAATGGTGAATTGTTAGCAACAACTGTTAATGCTTATACAGTTATTGCTTACTTAGATGAAAGCAGGACAACAGATACCGAAAATCCTAGACATGTTGTTGATAAAGAGTATACAGCATCAGTATTAGCTCCGCTTTTAAGCATGAGTGAAAAAAGAATTTTAGAACTTTTAAATCGAGATTCTTACCAAGTAGAATTAGGGCCCGGGGGAAGAGGGATAACAGAAGTTTTAAAAAAGGCAATTGAAGAATTAGAACTTCCTGGAATTGATTTTACAAGTGACTCTAAAAAAAGATATTACAGTAATTCAACTTTTGCTTCTTATATAATTGGTTATGCCAAAGAAAATGAAGAGGGCAAATTAGTTGGAGAACTAGGGGTTGAAGGGTATTATGATGAAATACTTTCGGGCACTAATGGTTATACGAAATATTTAAAATATACCTCTAGTGATTATCAAATACCAAACACTCCAGAAGATACTGTTCCAGCAGTTGACGGATCTGATATTTACTTAACAATTGATTTTAATATACAAAATAAAGCTGAAAATGCTGTTAAAGCTATGCAAGATGAATATAAAACTGAATGGGCGATATTTACAGTAATGGATGCAGATACTGGGGCGATTGTAGCTTCAGCAACTAGTCCTAATTTTAATCCTAATGATACAAATACTATTACTAGTTATATGAATCCTTTAGTAAGTTATCAATATGAACCAGGGTCAGTTATGAAAATATTTTCGTTTGCCTCAGCAATTGAAGAAGGCCTTTACGATGGAGAAGAAACTTATCAATCTGGTTCTATTCAAGTAGATTCTGAAACTATTGTTAATGACGTTGAGAAAGATTGGGGTGTAATTAATTTTGATACAGGATTTGCTTATTCTTCTAATGTTGCTGCTACAATGCTTTCTTTTAGACTTTTGGATAATGGAGAGAAAAAATTACCAGATTATTATGATGCTTTAGGATTTGGCAAAAAAACAGGGATAGAACTTGCTAATGAAGTTTCTGGTGATACGGAGGTTGTTTATAAATCAGAATTAGCTAATTCATCTTTTGGTCAAGGAATAAGTGTTACACCGATTCAAATGCTACAAGCATTAACAACAATGACTAATGATGGTAATGTTTTAAAGCCATATATTGTTGATAAGATAGTTGATAGTGAGGGTAATGTAACTTTTGAAGGTAAAAGAGAAGTTGTAAATAATGTTTATAGTAGTCAAACAGTGTCTAAAATGCATGAATTAATGCATAAAGTTATTTATGAAGGATTGAATGGAACTGCTTGGCAAATCGATGGGTTAAGTTTAATGGGGAAAACGGGAACTGCTCAAATTGCTTCTCCGAATGGGGGGTATTTAACCGGAGAATATGATACAATTCGTTCTTTTGCAGGAATTTTTCCAGAGGAAGATCCCGAATATATTGTTTATGTTGCAGCTCGAAATTTTGAAGGAAACAGCGTTAGATTTGCTGATGTTGTAACTTCTGCTATTGAGGAGATTGCCAAACATGCAAAACTTACTGAAGAAACTAGTGAAGTTGATTTAAGTAAAGTAATCGATATCGATAATTATTTGAGTAAAGATATTAATTCAGTTACAACAATGCTAGAAAACAAAAAACTTAATTTAGTTATTATCGGTAATGGTAAATACATAATTAATCAATATCCTTTAAAAAATAATATTGTTTTAGAAAACGGGAAATTATTTTTAGTTACCAATGGTTTAGAAATAACTATGCCTGATATGACCGGTTGGAGTTTAAATGATGTTGAGACTTTTTGTTCTTTGGCTAATTTAAAATTGCAGCACAGTGGTTATGGATATGCAGTTACGCAAGATATTGCTGCTGGCACTATTTTAGATGTTAACAATATGGTTTTAACAGTTCAATTAAATTAAAAATCTCGCTACTTATTCAGCGAGATTTTTTCTTCCTAAAATCCAATCTATTGAATGGTTATAAACTTTATTAATTTCTATTAAAGTACTGGTTGTTACTAAAGTTTTTCCTTTTTCATAAGCCCACCATGTAGATTGATTTATATTAATAGACTTCGCTATTTTTGCTTGTGATAAATTTTCTTTGATTCTAATTTGTTTTAGATTGTTACCAATTTCTGTTAAATTAATGTCTTTATTAACTTTAATTTTATTATAACTATTATTAATGTTTAAAATATAATCGATACTAATATGATAAAACTCTGCTAATTTATATAATTGCTTAGTAGGGATAATGTCACTTCCACATTCCCAACTGGCATAAGTCCCACGTTTAACATTTAAAATTTTGGCGATTTGTTCTTGAGTGTAGTTTTTATCTTGCCTTAATTGTTTTAATTTATCTATTTGCATTACTTTCACCAAAAATATTTTCTCATTATTTAGTAAAATAATTTTAAAATGCAGTTGCATACGATTGCACGGTTTGATATAATATACTTAATAGTAGAGGAGATGTATCTTAATGAAACAGTCAAATGAAAAGAAAGTGCTAGTGTTATCAGCAATTGCAGTTATTACATTAATAGCTGTAGTAGTGGGAGCAACATTCGCTTACTTTCAAGCTCAAGGTGGAGGTAGTAGTGATATTGATACAAGTGTTATAACTAGTACTACTGATAAATTATCATTTCAAGTAGGTAATGGCATAGATATAAGTGCTAGTCAAGAAAACTTTGCTCTAGGCATGGACAATGTTACAGGAAGCACAACAGCAAGTGCCATGTTAACTGCTAATAATGCAACTAACACAGCAACTAGCAATTATAATTTATATTTAGATAT
>CALVVI010000008.1 GCA_944363815.1 uncultured Bacilli bacterium
ATAGTTGTCAAACATCATATACTTATTGGCAATATAGTGTAACTATAACATATTATAGATTGAAGTAGGTGAATATGAAAAAGAAGAAAAAAAATATCATTTTATTAAGTATTATTATAGCAGTTGTAATTGTTCTAGCGATATGTCTAGTAGTAATGTTTATAAGTAAAAATTATGTAGGTAAATTTAAAGTGGATTACAATCTTGATGACAGAGTACAGGAATTATTCCAAAATGATTATTCATACTATTATTTTATGTATGGAAATGTACAGACTGGAGAAGGTTATATAACAGTTGATGGTGAAAATTATTATATTGTAAATGATAAAAACATAATTTCTTTAGCAAGATTTTATGAAATTGTAAATGACTCGTATATTTCTAGTATGGTAAATACGTTACTTGATGTAGAAGATTGTAATGAATATATAGAAGTAGATAATATAATATATGTTAAAAAAAGAGAAAATCCTTGTGTTGAAATTTCTCAATTTGATTTGTCAAGTTTAAGTTATTCATATAGTGTTGAAAAAGTGCGTGTTGTTTTTGATAGAAGACCAACTACTATATATAATGAAGATGGAAAATGGAAATTAGGTGGAAACGTATATTATTGTGTAACTGAAACTGGGGATGCTGAGATTGAAGAAGCTGTTGAATAAAATTCTTAATTGTTCAATAGCTTTTTTTCTAAAATTGTTAATTTGACTATAATTTTTGATAATTTTTTGTTATAATTGTTTGTAGTTAGGAGCAAAGTGCTATGGGAAAAACAAGAAGCGAGCTTAGAGAAAAGATAATGGTTATTTTATATCAAATAGATATTTATAACGAAAGAAATGTTAAGTATAATGTCGATGAAATAATTGAAGATAACCTAGAAATTGAAAATGATTTTGTTAAGGATATTGTCTATGGGGTTATAACATATAAAGATGAGTTAGACAATTTAGCAAATTCTTTAATGAATGATTGGACAATTGATCGTATTGATAAATCTGGAGCAGCAATACTTAGAATGTCTTTATATGAGCTTAAATATATGGATACACCAGAAATAGTAGTTATTAATGAAGCGATTGAACTGTCTAAGAAATATTCAGACGAATCAGTAAGAAAAATTATTAATGCTGTATTAGATAAATATATAAAGGGGTAAATATGGATAAAGAATATTTAAAAATAAGTGAATTAAATAATTATATTAAAAGTTTGCTTGATAAAGATACATTTTTAAATAAAATATATTTAAAAGGGGAAATAAGTAATTTTAAAAATCATACAAGGGGTCATCTTTACTTTACTTTAAAAGATGATACTTCAAGGATTAGTGCTGTCATGTTTCAAAGTAGTGCTGTTAAATTAACATTTGTTCCTGAAGATGGAATGAATGTTTTAGTAAGCGGAAGGATTTCAGCGTATCCAGCGCAAGGATCTTATCAGATTTATGTTGAGACAATGGAACCGGATGGCTTGGGAGCTTTATATATTGAGTATGAAAAGTTAAAGAAAAAGCTGGCAGCAAAGGGTTTGTTTGCAAATGAACATAAAGTGCCAATACCAAAGTTTCCTGAACGAGTTGGGGTTATAACTGCACCAACAGGTGCGGCAGTAAGAGATATTATGAGTACTATAAAACGAAGATATCCAATGTGTGAAGCAATTCTTTTTCCTTGTTTAGTGCAAGGAAAAGATGCAGCTCCTGATATAGTAAGACAAATAAAACGAGCAGACGCTTATGGTGTTGATACTATTATTGTTGGACGTGGAGGAGGATCTATCGAAGACTTATGGGCTTTTAATGAAGAGATAGTTGCTCAAGCAATATATGATTGTGTTACGCCGATAATTAGTGCAGTTGGTCATGAAATAGATTGGACAATCGCCGATTTTGTTGCAGACCTTCGAGCACCAACTCCGACTGGAGCTGCGGAAATGGCTGTGCCGACAGTGATAGATATTAAAACTTTAATTGATAATTATAAGATAAGACTTAATAAAAATATCAAAAATATGGTTAATACAAAGTTTATTAAATTAAGAAGCTTAAAGCAAAGCTTTATACTTAAAAATCCGATGAGCATGTATGAAGTAAAAGAGCAAAAACTTGATACTTTAATTGAAACTATAAATAAAGATATAAAAAATATTATTAATGATAAAGAGAATAAATTAAATAAAATAAAATTATCAGTAGTGTTACAAAATCCTCATAATTTAATTAAAGATAAAAAAATAAAATTTGATTTGCTAGTTAATACGTTAAAATTAGTAAATCCTTTGGGAATACTTGATAAAGGTTATTCTTTAGTAGAAGTAAATAATAAAATTATTAAGTCAAGTAACGATGTAAAAGTAAGTGATATGCTTAGTATAAGATTGCATGAGGGAAGTATTAAGGCTGAAGTAAAAGAGATAAATTAATAATTATGAAAGATGGAGGTAAAGTAACGGAAATGGAAAAAACTTTTGAAAATGCATTGCAAGAATTAGAAGGAATTGTAAAGGAACTTGAAAGCGGTAATGTCGATTTAGATAATGCTATTAATAAATATACAGAAGCTATGAAGTTGGCTAAATTTTGTAGTGAAAAATTGAGTGATGCAACAGCAAAGGTTAATAAGATATTAACTGAAGATAATGAACTTAAAGAATTTAATGCTGAATAAGGAGGATAAACATGGAAGTTAAAGAAATAACTAATCGTGATGTTGATTTTGCTCAGTGGTATACTGATGTTTGCAAGAAAGCCGATTTAGTTGATTATTCTAGTGTTAAAGGTAGTATGATTATTAGACCGCTTGGATATGCTATTTGGGAAAGTATGCAAAGTGTACTTGATAAGATGTTTAAAGAAACAGGACATGAAAATGTGCAAATGCCAATGTTTATTCCCGAATCACTACTTAATGTTGAAAAAGAACATGTTAAAGGTTTTGCTCCGGAAGTAGCTTGGGTTACTCATGGGGGAAGTGAAAAACTAGAAGAAAAAATGTGTGTGCGACCTACTAGTGAGGTATTATTTTGTGAACACTATAAAAAAATAATTAAAACTTATCGAGATTTACCAAAATTATATAATCAATGGTGCACGATAGTTAGATGGGAAAAAACAACAAGACCATTTTTACGTAGTAGAGAAATTTTGTGGCAAGAAGGTCATACCATGCATCAAACTAAGGAAGAAGCTATGTCTGAAACTTTAAGAATGTTTAATATTTATAAAAGGTTTCAAGAAGAATACTTAGCTTTGCCAGTTATCACAGGCAAGAAAACAGATAAGGAAAAATTTGCAGGAGCAGAAGTTACTTATACTTTAGAAGCTATGATGTATGATGGTTATGCTTTACAAAATGGTACTAGTCATTATTTTGGTAATCATTTTGCAGATGTTTTTGGTATTCGTTATACTGATAAAGATAACACTTTAAAGGTTCCATATCAAACTAGTTGGGGTGTTTCAACAAGAATGATTGGTGCTTTAATTATGACTCATGGAGATGATAGAGGGTTAGTTCTTCCTCCAAAAATTGCTCCATATAAAGTCATAATTATCCCCATTGGAGATGTGTCAGAAAAACTTGAAGAGTTGGTGAAATCTTTAAAGAATGTTGGAATAACTTTTAAAATAGATGACTCCAATAAAACACCGGGATTTAAATTTGCAGAAGCAGAAGTTAAAGGCTATCCAATTAGAATTGAGCTTGGTAAAAGAGATTTAGAAAATGGTAATGTAACTTTAGTCAGAAGGGATACTTTAGAAAAAATAGTAGTAAATTTTGCGGATGTGACAAATAAAATTTTAGAATTACTAGATTTAATTCAAAAAAATATGTTTGATAAAGCTAAAGAGCGTCGCGATAGTATGATTTATGAAGCTAATACATATGAAAAGTTAAAAGAAATTGCAACAACTAAACCAGGATTTATTAAGATTAATTGGTGTGGTGATATGGCTTGTGAAGATAAGATTAAAGAAGATACGACTTTAAAATCGCGGTGTTTAATTGAAAATGAGGAAATAACTGGGCCATGTGTTGTTTGTGGCAAAAAAGCAACTACTAGACTTTATATTGGTAGACAGTATTAATATTTAAATATTAAGCATTATACTTTTATTAGGTGATATATTTGAAAAAGATATTAGCTTTTAGTATATTTTTAATTGCAGTATTATCCATTTATGGAATAATTAATAATAAAGAATCAGATAAAACTGATTCTTTATTAAATGAAAATAACGAAAAATTAGATGAACTAGAAAAACAAATTGCTGATATGACTATTGAAGAAAAAGTAGGACAAATGTTTATTGTAAGATGTCCAAAGGAAAATGCAGCAGCTTTAGTATCTCAATATCATCTTGGAGGTTATATTTTGTTTTCCCGAGATTTTGAAGATAAAACTAAAGAAGAAGTCATAAATAATATTTCGTCATATCAAGAAAATGCCGAGATACCTCTTTTAATTGGGGTTGATGAAGAGGGTGGGACTGTAACTAGAATTAGCAAATATAAAGAATTTAGAGAAGAACCATTTGCTTCCCCGCAAGAATTATATAATGAAGGTGGATTATCTTTAATTAGAGAAAACACTTTGGATAAATCAGCATTTTTGAAAGCATTGGGAATAAATGTTAATTTTGCTCCGGTGAGTGATGTTTCAACTAATCCAAGTGATTACATTTATAATAGAACTATTGGTTTAGATGCTAATATGACTAGTCAATATGTTGCAACAGTAGTTACAGCAATGAAAGAAGCAAAAATTGGCTCAGTTCTTAAGCATTTCCCTGGTTATGGGAATAATGTTGATACTCATACAGGAATATCAATTGATACCAGAAGTTATGAAACATTTGTTGAACAGGATTTTTTGCCATTTGCTTCAGGTATTAAAGCTGGTGCTGATATTGTATTAGTATCACACAATATAGTTACGTCGATGGATCCTGATTATCCAGCATCGTTATCTAAAAATGTTCATGATATATTACGTAATGTATTAGATTTTGATGGGGTAATAGTAACAGATGATTTATATATGGATGCCGTTAAAGATTATGTAGGTAATGAAGAAGCGGCCGTAAAAGCCATAATGGCGGGGAATGATTTAATCTGTACTACTGATTTCGAAACACAGATACCTGCAGTAATTGAGGCAGTAAAAAATGGTACAATATCCGAAAGCGAAATAAATGCTAGTGTAAAAAGAATATTAAATTTGAAAAGTAAGTTAAATCTAATTTAACCCGCTTTTTTTGTCTTATAGTAAATTGCATTATTTAGTAAATTTAATTGACACACATACATTTGTTTGATATAATTGCTTTATCATTCAGGGGGACATTATGCAGACAAGGCGATATTATCTGTTTGAACAGATAATATCGCCTTGCGGTGTGAGAACCCTTAAGCCTCCGCCGGCGGCTCTTAATCCGCCCGGAGGCCGTGAGTTATCAACAAAGCAAAAATATTAGAAAGGAATATATGAAATCAACTACGGAGCAGATAATTGACTATACTTAGGTGAGTATGAATGGACTATTTCTCGCACTTCAAGTAATACGAAATATATGTGGCAGTAGTATAAATACCCCATTTATAATTCAGTAATATAGCCAATAATTGGTAAGCCAATTATTGGTTTTGTATTTGTTTATAAAATACCCATACTATATATAGATGGTGATTAAATGAAAAGATTAAAAATATTATTATTAAGTTTATTGTTAATACCAATGAATGTATTGGCTTATTCTGATTATATTATTCCTGGTGGAGAAACTTTAGGTATAGAAATAAATTCTGATGGTATTATGGTAATTGGTTTTTATCAAATAGATGGTAAATTTAATAAAGGAGATCCAGTAATAAAATCAGGAGATTATATTACAGAAGTAAACGGAATACGTGTAAATACAGTAGATGAATTAACAGAAATTGTTGAAGATAATGTATTAGAAGAAAAAGTTGAAGTAACAATAAAAAGAAATGGGAAAGAAAAAACTAGTGAATTATCTTTGATAAAAGATGGAGAAGTATATAAAACAGGGTTATATGTCAAGGATTCTATTACTGGTATTGGCACGCTTTCATATATTGATCCTGAAACTAAAGTTTTTGGGGCCTTAGGTCATGAAATAATTGAGGCAAATACTAATTCTTTGGTAGAAATAAGAAGTGGAATAATATTTAGAAATTATATTACTGGTATTGAGAAAAGTGCAAGTGGAGTACCTGGTAGTAAGAATGCTAAATTTTATTATGATACTGTTTATGGAAAAATACTAAAAAATACTAATGTAGGTATTTATGGGTTGTATGAAAATGAAATGCCAGATAAAGAGCTTTATGAAGTTGGTAATCCGGAAGAAATAAAAATTGGGAATGCTAGTATATACACAGTGCTTGATGGAGAAAATATAAATGAATATAGTATTGAAATAACAAAAATTGATGAAACTTCTGATATAAAAAATATTTCATTTGTTATAAATGATCCAGAGTTAATCGATAAAACTGGGGGAGTTGTTCAGGGAATGAGTGGTTCCCCGATAATTCAAAATGATAAAATTATTGGGGCCGTTACCCATGTAGTAATTGATAATCCTGTTACTGGTTATGGAATATTTATTACAACTATGCTTGAAGAAGGGGAAAAATAAAAATGCTTTCGGGCATTTTTTTCACTTTTAAAAAAGTTATAAACATGATATATTGTAATAGGTGAATATTTTGAATATAAAATTATATAGAACAATCCAAAATTTAGTAAATCCTCGGATTTTGAAAGACTCAAAATATGTTGATACTTATCTAGAGGGGATTAAAGTAAGAGTTTTTGATCCTAATAAAGCTAAGAAGATAGTTATTTATATTCATGGAGGTGGATGGGTAGCTGGAAATCTAGATACGCATAGCAATATATGTTATAAGTTAGCTAATAGTTTAAATAGGAAGGTTATTGCAATAAACTATAGATTAGCTCCTGAATATCCTTATCCGGTGGGTTTAAATGATTGTCTGTGTGTTATTAAATGTATTATGAATAATTTAGAATATTTAGGAATAACTTATAAAGACATAACTATTATGGGAGACTCTGCAGGTGGTAATTTAACCTTAGCAGCTTGTTTAAAAGATAATTTTAAAGTAGGTAATATTGTGTTAATCTATCCAGCTACGCAAAGTGATTATAGCAAGAATACTAAATATAAATCTATAATATTAAATGATGGTAAAGGTTTTTTGACTAGAAAAAGATTGGAAGAATATATTTTGCTCTATGCTCCGTTAAAGGAAGATAGACAAAGTAAGTTTGTTAATTTATTGCAAGCTAAAAGATTATTTGGATTAACTAAAACATTAATAATTACTGGAACTAATGATCCTTTACATGATGAAGGTGTTGCCTTAGCCAAAAAGTTAAAAAGGCATTTTGTGAGAGTCAAACATTATGATTTAAATGGGGCATATCATGGGTTTATGACTAATGTTTTAGATAAAAAATTTACAGAGTTGACCATAGAATTAATTAAAGGGTTTATAGGTGATTAAAATTGAGTAAATGGTATCGTTTAGATAATGCCGCCAAGATATTTCCGCCTTCTAAAAATAGGTATGATCCTAAAATATTTCGGTTTAGCATTAGTTTAAAAGAAAATGTAGATTCTAAAACACTTTCTGAAGCTTTAAAAAAAACTTTGGATGAATATCCGGTATTTAGAGCAGTTTTAAAAAGAGGTTTTTTCTGGTATTACTTAGAAGAAGCGGATATAAAAGTTTTAGTAAGTGAAGAGCACAATAGGCCTTGTAGTATAATTGAAGGTCCAGCGTTATTTCAAGTTACTTATTATAAGAAAAGAATTAATTTGGAAGTAAATCATGCCTTAACTGATGGAACAGGGACTTTAATGTTTTTAAAAAGCTTGGTTGCTTATTACTTGGATATGAAGTATAAAATTAAAAGTAATGAAATAATTAATAAGGCCAGCATTAAAGAAACTAGTTTGGATTCTTTTAAGAAATATAAGTCGGGGAAAAAAATAAAAATTAGCGGCAAAAACAAAATTGCTTACCAAATAAAAGATGAAAAATACCATGAGAATAGGCTTAAAATAATTGAAGGAATAGTAAGTGTTAAAAAAGTATTAGATTTAGCTAAAAGTTATGATGTAAGTTTAACAGTTTATTTGGCAAGTGTTCTTATTAAAAGTATTGGAGATGCTATGGATGTAAAGGACTGGGGAAAAGATATTGCTATAGCAATACCAGTTAATTTAAGAAATTATTATCCTTCTTATACAGTACGTAATTTTTTTAATGCTGTAAATGTTAGATATAATTATAATGGTGAAGATTTAGTGGACATTATTAAAGAAATTGATAAGCAATTAAAGGTTTCTTTATCGAAAGAAAATATTCGTAATAAAATGAATAGTATGGCTAGGTTAGAAGATATATTTGTTATTAGATTAATTCCGATATTTATTAAAGATTTTATTTTAAAATATGCTTATAAGTTTAGCGATTTTAGTGAAACGATGACTTTGTCTAATGTTGGAGTAATAAATATGCCTGATGCATATCAAAGCTATATTGATTATTTTAGTGTTTTCATGAGCACTTCTAGAATTCAGCTTTGCTTATGTTCCTATTTAGATAATTTAGTTTTTTCTTTTACTTCCCAATTTGTCAATAGTGAGATTGAAAAGAATTTTTTTCGTTTTTTTACCTCTCAGGGAATAAATGTTATCATAAATACAAATGATTTAGAAGGAGCAAATAATAATGCGTAAATGTTTAAAATGTCAAGTAGATATTGCTAGTTCAACAAATTCGTGTCCCCTTTGTAAAACCCCCATAAAAAGCGGAGATGTTTTTGATGTGTTTCCTAAGATAATGTTAAATTATAAGCATCATAGTTTGTTATTAAATATCTTAAAATTGTGTTCGATTGTTGCCATTGCAGTTTGTCTTTTTGTTAATTTTACAGTTAGTAAAGAATTATCATGGTCTTGGTTTGTTATTGCTGGTATAATTTCTTTTTGGCTTACTTTGGTTATGGCTCTTAGAGGAAGAAGGCATTTTATGAAAATGCTTTTTGGAGAAATGATTCTCATTATTTTAGTTTCTTTTCTTTGGGATTATATGACTGGTTTTAAATTGTGGAGCATAAATTATTGCTTGCCATTTTTATGTAGTATTTATACAATTGCTATACTTTTAATGCGATTATTTCGAGCTAATTTAGCTAAAGATTTCATTTTTTATGCAACAATTAATGCAATGATAGGTTTGGTTCCAGGTTTTCTACTGATATTTAATAAAGTTAGTGTATTATGGCCTAGTTATATTTCCGTAATTATAAGTATAGTTGTACTTGCTTTTTTATTAGTTTTTAATAAAAGACAATTGGGTCAGGAATTAGAAAGGAGATTTCATATATGATAGATTTAACATTTAAAGTGAGTGAAAAAGAGAAATTTAATGTAAGAAGTGCTGCTATAATAAAGTATCAAGACAATTATTTAATTAGCAAAAGAGAAGATAAAGATTATTATAGTATTACCGGAGGTAAAGTAACTTTTGGAGAAGATAGTAAGACTGCTATTTTACGGGAATTAAAAGAAGAGCTCGATTTTGATATAGCTCGTAGTGATGCTAGATTAGTTCGGATTATTGAAAATTTTTATACGTATAATGATGGAACTAAATTTCATGAGTATTTATTTGTTTATTTAATAGAGTTGGGTAAAGAGTATTTTGAAAAAGGAGATTTTATTAATAAGGAAAATACTTTAATGCATATGATATGGTTTAAAGAGAATGTTTTTTTGAATCTTAATATAAAGCCGCAGATTTTGAAAGACGTAGTTGAAAATAAGGAGTTTAAACATATAACTTTAAATGGATAAAAGAAAAATGTCGTATCGAATAATACGGCATTTTATAATGTTTCAATTTCGTTTAGATTATCTGATTCGCTATTTAAAGCTTCATTGATAGCTTGTTCTAATGGTTTAGTGTCTACATCAGTATCAAATTCATCAATTGGCATTTGATGTTTTAAATCCTGCTCATTATTGATTGTTTTTCCCATGAAAGCTGCTTTTAAGTCTTCTTCGTCTTCACCAATATCATCATCGACATCGATAACTCTTAAAATTTCATCAATACTTGTTGCTCCAGTGACAACTTTTTCAAGGCCGTCTTTTAGAAGACTGGTTACATCTCCACTATCATATACAAGATGTCTTAATTCATTTTTTCGAACATTATTAGTAATTGCATCGCGAATTTCTTGGGTGATAATTAAAACCTCATGTAAAGCAATACGTCCAGTATAACCATTGATACATTCACTACAACCTTGAGGAGCATATACTTCATTAACTTGCTGATGTAAAACTTTTTCAAATAGAATTTTTTCATAATTCGTTGTAGGGCGACTGGTGCGGCATTTCGGACATAATCTTTTTACTAATCTTTGAGATATAATTCCTGTTAGAGCACTTCCTAGTAAGTATCTTTCAACTTCCATATCTAGTAATCTTTCGATTGTGTTAAGCGAATTGTTAGTGTGTATTGTTGATAGAACTAAGTGCCCAGTAATTGATGCTCGAACAGCAATTCTGGCTGTTTCATCATCTCGAATTTCCCCAATCATTATAACATCTGGGTCTTGACGTAATATACTTCTTAAAGTGTTACCAAAAGTTAAACCAATATCTGACATTACTTGGACTTGATTGATACCAGCGATTTTCATTTCGACGGGATCTTCAACTGTTATTATGTTTCTGGATACAGTATTTAAAATTTGAAGCATAGCATAAACAGTAGTTGATTTACCAGAACCAGTAGCTCCAGATATTAATATTATGCCGTTGGGCATTTTTAATAATTTGTGAACTTTTTCTAAGTTTTTGTCAGAAAGTCCTAAGCTTTCTAAACCTGCTGAAGACATAGTATAATTAAGAATCCGAATTACAATTTTTTCACCATCCACTATGGGAAGGCTAGAAACCCGAAGGTCAAGGTCGGTAGAATCAGTTAAATTTTTGATAGCTCCATCTTGAGGAAGCCTAGCTTCAGTAATATTCATACCGGCGATTATCTTAATTCTAGTTAAGAGATTTTTTTTTATGAAATTAGGAACTTTAGCATATTCTAAAAGCTCTCCATCTATTCTAATGCGGACATTAAGTTCATTTTCAGTAGGATCAAAATGAATATCAGATGCTTTTTTATTGATGGCATCCATAATCATTTCATTAACTAGGTCTACAACTGGTTTATTTTCGTAATCAAAATCTCTAAACATTTGTATCACACATATCCTTTATTCTAAAAATATTATACACTAAATAGTATCTTTCTACAATATGGAATTTGCAAAAACAAAATATAATTTTGAGACTTTAAAAAAATTAGTAAATAGTCTATAATATTTATAGAACTAAAGTTGGCTTATTTAGTGGAGGTGCTTAAAATGAGATTTAGTAAAAATAAGAATAGTGGAATAAAGGATTATTGATATGTTGATTATTGGAGTGGATATTGATGATACTTTAACCAATACAACTCTTTTTGCTAATAACATTCTAAAAGCTAGTGGCATTGATAATTTAGAGGATTATCATGATTTAGAACAAGTGGCTTTTAATGAGTTTATTAAGAAAAATATTAAAAGAATTCAAAGAGATGTAACCTTAAAAGATGATGCCAAAGAAGTATTGGATTGGTTTAAAAGGAAAGGTATAGTTATTAAAATTATTACCGCTAGAGGTTCTCAAGGTTTTGAAGAGCTTGTGCCAATAACATTAAATTATTTAAATGAAAAAGGCATTCCTTACGATAAAATATTGTTTTTTCAAGAAAATAAAGCCGAATCTTGTTTAGCAGAAAGTGTAGATGTTTTTATTGATGATAAGGAACGTGTTTTAGATGAAATTGCAAAGTTGGGGATTAAGACTTTGATATTTAGTGAAAAAAAAGAAACAAGTAAGCACCAAGTTGTTAGTAGTTGGAAAGAAGTAAAGAATTATATTTTAAAGCATTATTTATAAGAAGGAGGTAACAATGGAAGATAGAATAGTAGAAGGAGATTTAAGACCAGAAGATATATTTGATAAAAGTATTAGACCAGAGAATTTAGATGAATATGTTGGTCAAGAGAAGATAAAAGAAAATTTGCGGATATTTATTGAAGCAGCAAAAATGCGCAATGAACCACTCGACCATGTGCTTTTATATGGCCCCCCAGGTTTAGGTAAAACAACGCTTGCTCATATTATCGCAAACGAGATGGGGAGTAACATTAAAACAGCAACTGGGCCATCAATAGAAAAAAGTGGAGATTTAGCTGCTATTTTATCGACACTTGATCCAGGAGATGTTTTATTTGTTGATGAAATTCATCGGATTCCTTCGTTTATTGAAGAAATACTTTACTCAGCAATGGAAGATTTTACAATCAATATTGTAATTGGTACGGAAGGAAAAAGTCGAAGTGTCAAAATTGATTTGCCACCATTTACTCTAGTAGGAGCAACAACTAGAGCTGGGGATTTGTCTGGGCCACTTCGTGACCGATTTGGGATTGTTAACAAACTTGAATTTTATACTGATGAAGAATTAGCGAATATAGTTAAAAGAACAAGTCGGGTACTTAGTATGAATATCGATGATGATGCGGCGGTGGAATTAGCTAAGAGAAGTAGGAAAACTCCAAGAATTGCTAATCGTTTATTTAAAAGAGTTCGAGATTTTGCTTTAGTTAAAGGTGATGGCAAAATTGATTTGGATATAACACTAGAATCACTTGATCGTTTGAATGTAGATAAATATGGACTTGATTCAATCGATATTGAGTATTTAGAGGCATTAATCAACAAATTTAATGGAGGACCAGTTGGAGTTGAAACAATATCAACAGCAATTGGAGAAGAAATTTCAACAATTGAGGATGTTGTTGAACCATTTTTGTTACAAGAAGGATTTATTAAAAGAACGAGAAGTGGCCGTGTTGCAACAGAGAAATCTTATGAACATTTGGGTATTGATCATAATAGAAGTTTATTCGAAAGTGGGGGATTATTTTGATTTTAGATGGTAAAAAAGTCCGCGATGAACTATTAGCTAATTATAAAGAAAAGATAAAAAAGGAAAATCTTAATATTAAATTGGCAATTATTTTAGTTGGAGATAATGAAGCAAGTAAAATATATATTAAAAACAAAGAACGTGCTTGTGCTTATGTAGGAATCGCGGTAGAGAAATATTTACTTGCTGCTGATACAAGTGAAAGCGTATTGATATCATTAATTGAAAAGTTAAATAATGATACAAGTGTTACAGGGATAATTTTGCAAAGTCCTGTACCTGGGCATATTGATTTTGATAAATGTAGTGGCTTAATAGATTCAAAAAAAGATGTTGATGGATTTACTAAAGAAAATATTTATAATCTTTATTTAGGTAAAGAAACTATTTTACCTTGTACAGTAAAAGGTATTATTAAATTAATTGAATACTATAATATTCCCATTGCTGGGTCTAATGTAGTTATTGTAGGCCGTGGTAATATTGTTGGGCATCCACTTAGTTTGGCATTACTTAATATGGATGCAACTGTTACAGTTGCTCATTCAAAAACTAAAAATTTAAAAGAAATAACTACATCAGCTGATATATTAATTGCAGCAACTGGTGTTGCTCATTTAATAAAAAAAGATATGGTTAAAGTTGGAAGTGTAGTTATCGATGTTGGAGTATCCAGAATTGATGGCCATATTTTTGGAGATGTTGATTTTGATGATGTTAAAGATGTTGCATTATGGATTACCCCTAATCCTGGTGGGGTTGGGCCAATGACTGTAGCAATGATTATAGATAATTTATTAATGATGAAAGGATGGGAAGATAATGGATAAGATTTTAGAAAATGCTTTACGAAAGGAACGGGCTAGACAAGAAAATAATATTGAATTAATAGCATCAGAAAATTATGTGTCAAATGATATATTAAAATTGCAAGGAAGTATTTTAACTAATAAGTATGCCGAAGGATATCCTGCTAAAAGATATTATGGAGGTTGTGAATATATTGACATATTTGAGGATACTGCTAGAGAGTATGCTAAAAAATTATTTGGGGCAAAATATGCTAATGTTCAACCTCATTCTGGTTCTAGTGCTAATATGGCAGTATATAGAGCTCTTTTAACTCATGGTGATAAAGTAATGGGGATGAATCTTTCTAATGGGGGACATTTAACTCATGGTCATAAGATGTCTTTTAGTGGAATTGATTATGAAATAGTTGACTACGATGTTGATCCAGAAACTGAAATGATTGATTATGATGTTTTAAGAGAAAAAGCAATACGTGAAAAACCAAAAATGATTATTGCGGGAGCTAGTGCTTATTCAAGAACAATTGATTTTGCTAAATTTAGGAGTATTGCAGATGAAGTTGGAGCTTACCTTTTTGTTGATATGGCTCATATTGCGGGATTAGTTGCTGTAGGTCTTCATCCTAGTCCAGTTCCTTATGCTGATGTTGTAACAACAACTACTCATAAAACTTTAAGAGGGCCTCGTGGTGGTTTGATATTAACCAATAATGAAGAAATAGCTAAGAAAATTGATAAGACAATATTTCCAGGTATTCAAGGTGGTCCACTTATGCATGTAATTGGTGCTAAAGCAGAGTGTTTTTATGAAGCGTTACAACCAGAATTTAAAGCATATCAAGAGCAAGTGCTGAAAAACGTTAAGGTTTTGGCTGAAACTCTTGCATCTGAAGGATTTCATGTCGTTTCGGGAGGAACTGATAATCATTTAATACTAGTTGATGTTAAAAGTACTTGTGGTTTAACTGGTGCGTATGCTCAAAATTTACTTGATAAAATTCATATAACTGTTAATAAAAATACAATACCAGGAGATACAGAAAGTCCAGCGCGAACTAGTGGTATTAGACTTGGCTCACCAGCTATGACTACGCGCGGTTTAAAAGAAGAGGATTTTGCTAAAATTGGTCAAATTATTGCCCAAGCTTTAAAAAATAATCAAGATGAAGCAATTCTTAAAAATTTAGATGCGGAAGTATTAGAGTTAACTAGTAAATATCCATTATGGTATGAATAAGGAGTAAATTATGTCAAAGTGGGATAAAGATTATATAAAATTATGTAAAATAATTTTAAGTGAAGGTAAGAAAGTTGAAAATAGAACAGGAATTAATACTATAAAGATTCCCAGCTATCATTTACATTTTGACTTGCAAGATGAGTTTCCTTGCCTTACAACGAAGCAACTTTATTTTCGTCAAGCAATATTAGAAATGCTTTGGATTTATCAAGCAAAATCTAATGATGTACGCTGGTTACAAGAGCGGAATGTTCATATCTGGGATGAATGGGAAATTAATGAAGATGGCAAATGGATTGCTACTCAAAATGTATTAGAAGATGGTAAGTTGGTTAAAAAAGAGGTAGTTAAAGATTTTGGTAAAGATATGGCCCATACAATCGGCACTGCTTATGGGTTTATTGTAAATAAATTTAATTTTACTGATAAGATTATTAATACTATAAAAAATAATCCAACTGATCGCAGGTTAGTCATATCTTTGTGGCAAGATGATTATTTAGCTACAGCCGTTTTACCTAGTTGTGTTTGGTCAACTGAATGGGATGTAACTGACGGAAAAATTAATATGTGGGTTCATCAAAGAAGTTGTGATGTTCCTCTTGGTTTACCATTTAATGTCACTCAATATGCAGTTTTGCTTTCTTTAGTAGCTCAAGTGTGTGGTTTAAAACCCGGGACTATTGATTATAGTATTAAAGATGCCCATATTTATGTTAATCAAGTTGATGGTATTAAGGAGCAAATTGAGAGATTTGAAAGTAATGGTGATTTGCCAGCTCCAGAACTATGGCTTAATCCTGAAATTAATGATTTTTACAAGTTCGATAATTCTAAAGATTTAAAAGATATAAAAATTAAAAATTATAAACATATGGGACCAATAAGGTTCCCTATAGCTCAATAATGATAAGTATAATTGCAGCGATTGGCAAGAATTATGAACTTGGTAAAGATAATGATTTAATTTGGCACATAAAAGATGATTTAGCTAATTTCAAAAGACTAACAATGGGGAAAAAAATAGTTATGGGTGAAAATACCTATAAATCACTACCTAAAAAATTAGATGGAAGAGAATATATAGTTTTATCTTACAAATTAAAAAGTATTGATAACGGTTTAGTTTTTAATGATTTTTCTAAATTATTAGAATATTTAAGAAGTTTAGATGAAGAAGTTATGATTATTGGGGGAGCTAGTATTTATAAGCTATTTTTGCCTTATGCAGAAAGATTATATTTAACCGAAATTAATGCATCAGCAATGGCGGATGTATATTTCCCTAAATTTGATTTAGATAAGTATGAAATAGAAAAGGAAGAAACAAAACAAACAGGAGATTTAAAATATAAATTTGTAATTTATAGAAGGAGAAAATGATGCGAGGTAAGTTAATTGTAGTAGAAGGAACAGATTGTTCTGGAAAGGAAACGCAAACTAAAAAGATTGTTGAAAGATGTAAGAAAAAGGGAATAAAGGTATATAACTATAGTTTTCCAAGATATGATACTCCGACAGGAAAAATTGTTGGGGGACCATACTTAGGGAAATCATATATTTGTGATGGTTGGTTTTCGGAAGGGGCTCCAAATGTTGATGCATTGGTGGCATCAGCTTATTATGCAGCAGACAGAAGATATAACATTAAAGAGATAATGGAACACTTAAATAATGGTGATATCGTTTTATTAGATAGATATGTTGAATCTAATATGGCTCATCAAGGTGGTAAATTAGATTCTAAAGAAGAAAGACAAAAAATGTATGAAAAGCTTGATGAACTGGAATTTGGTATTATGGAATTACCTCGTCCAGATGCAGTAATATTTTTGTATATGCCTTCTTCCTATGCAGCGATACTTAGACAAGGTAGAGCCGAAGCGGCAGATCAACTTGAAAGAGATATGGAACACTTAGCAAAAGCAGAACAAGCGTATTTAGAACTTACAGAGAAGTATGGTTATATAAAAATAGATTGTGTAAAAGATGATGTAATTAGAACTATTGATGATATTAATGATGAAGTAATGACTAGATTTGAGGAACTAATTAAATGAATATCGAAGAATATAATTATGATTTACCCCAAAAATTAATTGCTCAAACTCCTCTTAAAAATAGGAGTGATTCTAAACTGTTAGTAATGGATAAAAAAACTGGAGAACTTCAAGAAACTATATTTAGAAATATTATAGATTATTTAAATCCTGAAGATATACTTGTCTTAAATGATACTAAGGTAATACCTGCAAGACTTATTGGAGAAAAGATTGATACCCATGCAGTTATCGAACTTTTGCTTTTAAAAAATATTGAAGGAGATACATGGGAATGTTTATCTCGTCCTCAGAAAAGACTACATGTAGGTACAATTATAACTTTCGGTGGAGGTTTGTTAAAAGCAGAAGTTACTGAAAAAAAGGATGAAGGAATAGTCATAGTTAAATTATTATATGAAGGTATTCTTATGGAAATACTTGAAAAGTTAGGTACTATGCCACTTCCGCCTTATATTCACGAAAAATTAGAAGATCAATCCAGATACCAAACTGTTTATGCGAAAAATGTTGGTTCTGCGGCAGCACCAACGGCAGGTTTACATTTTACAGAAGAATTACTTGAAGAAATTAAGAAAAAAGGTGTAACTTTAGTTTATGTCACACTTCATGTTGGCCTTGGAACATTTAGACCAGTTGAAGTTGAAGATATTACTAAGCACCATATGCATAGTGAATATTATGTATTATCTAAGGAAGCAGCAGATACACTTAATAATGCTAAAGGTAAAATTTATGCGGTTGGTACTACTTCAACAAGAGTATTAGAAACAGTTAGACACAACAATGATAAATTTGTTCCTTGTAGTGGTAATACTGACATATTTATTTATCCAGGATTTGAATTTAAAGCTATTGATGGCTTAATTACTAATTTTCACTTACCTAAAAGTACACTTTTAATGTTAGTATCTGCATTATCAAGTAAAGAAAATATACTAAATGCTTATAATTATGCGATAAAACATAATTTTAGATTTTTTTCTTTTGGAGATGCTATGTTTATAAAATAAGTTGTCTAAGTTTCCTAGACAACTTATTATTTTGGAGAAAAACTGGCGTTTACATTCAGGAAGTTTAGGCGGTGAATTTCCTACTTCTGATGGCTGGTATTATCCAACATTTTATTTAAATTCTAGTGCAAATTATGTGACAGGTGTAGGAACCAGAAATGATCCATTTTTCTTGTTTATCAACTAGTAAATAAATTTTTTCTTATCATAAAAAAATCATAATATCATAAGTATTATTAGGGAGGAAATTTATGAACTTGATAATACCATTTACTAAAGATATTAAGTTTAAAACTAATATTAGTGAAATTGCTAGTATATCACTAGAACATGAATATACGGTGAATGATAGTGAGATACTTGGTAATTTTATTATAACTGGGGAATATAAAAGTCATGAAGTTAGTGTAAATAGAGAATCTTTTGAACATGTTTTGCCGTTTTCAGTTAGTTTGACAACTAAGATTGATGCATCATCAGTTGATTTTACTATTGAAGATTTTACTTATGAAATAGTTGATAAGGATATTTTAAGAGTAAATATTGAGTATAGTATTAATGCAATAGAAATTAAAGAAAGTGTATTTGAACGAGATGAAGAGGAAAAAAATGCTTTAGATGAAATATTAGATCAAATGGATAATGAACTAGAAGAAGAAATTCGGGAAGACGAACAAGAGCCCAAAGTAGAAGAAATGCTTGAAGAAACAAAAGAATCAGAAGAAATCGTAATAGAAGAAGAAAAAAGAGATGATAGCATGATTACTAAAGAAGAAGAGCAAGAATTTATGGCATCTATTAATTCGAAGGAGGAATCATTTGTGACATATCATATTCATATAATGAAAGAGACGGATACAATTGAAACGGTGTGTGCCAAATATAATACAAATATTAATATTTTAGGAGAATATAATGATTTAACTACTGTTGCTATTGGGGATAAATTGATTATTCCTGAGGCTGATGAATAGAAGTTTAGAAGTTTTAAAAGCCATTTATAAACCATATCGTTATACTTTGAAAGGAAAAGCAACAATACTTGAAACTACTAGTGGAGACTTTATTATTAAGTCTAAGAAAAAGAATGTGCAGGAATTATATAATTATTTAATAAGTCGGGGGTTTGATAATTTTCCTAAATTAATTGATGCTTCAAGGGTAGATGTTAATGTTTTTGAATATGTAGAAAGCATTCCAATGCCTAAAGAACAAATGTGTGATGATATAATAGATTTAATAGCTAGTTTACATAATAAAACTAGCTATTTTAAAGAAGTAAGTGAAGATACATATAAAGCAATATATGAAGATATAAAAAGCAATGTTAGCTATTTAAAGAATTATTATAATACATTATTTGATACTGAATTTTGTTTTGTTTATCCTTCTCCAGCTAGTTATCAATTTTTAAGAAATTTTTTTAAAATTAATGCCGCATTAGATTTTTGTGAAAGAGAATTAGATAATTGGTATGAACTTATAAAGGGTGAAACTAAAACAAGAGTTGCAGTAGTTCATAATAATCTGGCAACGGACCACTATTTAAAAGGAAGTAGAGAAGTGCTTATTAGTTGGGATGATTATTTAATAGATACTCCGATTATTGATATAGTTAAATTATATAAAAATGAATATTTAAATGTAAATTTTGCGGAGATTTTAGAAAGGTATTTATATAAGTTTCCATTGTTAGAATATGAAAAGAAATTATTATTTGTTTTAATTACTTTGCCTCCGGAATTAAAACATGCTGAAAATGAATTTGATCAATGTCGTGAGAATAATAGAGTTATTGATTATATTTTTAAAACTGAAGAACTTATAAGACCATATTATAGTGAAAATAATGACGAATCTAAAACAGAATAATCTGTTTTTTCTTTAAACGCGCAAAAATACTTGTAAAATAGGTTAAATTTTGGTAGAATTAGAATTGCTGTAAATGCAAAAAAATAAACATCAATATGGATTATTTTTACAAGTGCCGTAATGGTGTAAAAATAAGTTGAAGTATTGAGAAGTTAAAACGAAGGAGGGATTTTATTTATGGCAGTAGTTTCTATGAATTATTTATTAGAAGCTGGAGTTCATTTTGGGCATCAAACTAAAAGATGGAATCCTAAAATGAAGGAGTATATTTTTACATCTAGAGATGATATTTATATTATCGACCTAGAAAAAACTAAAGCTTGTCTTGAAGAAGCGTATGCTGAGATTAAGACAATTGCTGAAAATGGTGGGAAGTTCTTATTTGTGGGAACTCGTAAGCAAGCTGGTGAAGTATGCCACGAAGAAGCCGAAAGAAGTAATTCTTATTATGTAACTGAAAGATGGTTAGGGGGAACACTTACAAATTTCCGAACTATTAGAAGAAGAGTAAAAAGATTAGAAGAAATCGAAGAAATGGAAAAGAATGGTACTTTTGATCTTTTGCCAAAGAAGGAAGTTATTGGCCTTCGAAAAGAATATGATAAACTAAATCGAGTTTTAAGTGGTATTAGGAATATGGAAAAACTTCCTCAAGCTTTGATTATAGTAGATCCTAAAAAAGAAATTAATGCTATTAAAGAAGCTAGAAAGTTAAGAATACCAGTATTTGGTATAGTTGATACTAATTGTGATCCGGATGATGTTGATTTTGTTATTCCTGGAAATGATGATGCAGTTAGATCAATAAAAGTTATGCTTGGAGTTTTAACTAATGCTATTTGTGAAGCAAATGGCCTTGAATTAGTAGATTATGTTTCTGAAGATGATAAAAAAGATGATTCAGAAAAAAAGGAAGTAAAGAAAGATACTGTTGAAGACAAAAAAGAAGAAGTAAAAGTTGATGAAACTGTTTTAGAAGAAATTAAAGAAATGGTTCATGCTGATGAGCTTGAAAGTAAAACTTTAAGTGAACTAAAAAAAATAGCTAAAGAAAATAAGATTAAAGGCTATTCTACAATGAAAAAAGACGAATTAATCGAAATATTAAGTAAATAAGGAGGAAATTATGGAAGTTACTGCAAGTATGGTTAAAGACCTACGTGAACAAACTGGTGCAGGTATGATGGATTGCAAAAAAGCTTTAGCAGAAACTAATGGTAATATGGATGAAGCTGTAAATTGGCTTCGGGAAAAAGGAATTGCTAAGTCAGCTAAGAAAGAAAGTCGTATTGCTGCAGAAGGGCTTGCTAATATTTATGTAGATGGTAATAAAGCAGTTATATTAGAAGTTAATAGTGAAACAGACTTTGTTAGTAAAAACGAAGAATTTAGAGCAATGATTGATACTATTGGTGGAGCTTTACTTAAAAGCAATGTTGAAACTATTGAAGAAGCAAAAGAGTTAACAACGGATGAAGGAACTGTTGGAGAATTAATTGTTAATAAGACTGCTAAAATTGGTGAAAAATTATCTTTAAGAAGATTTGTAATTGTAAATAAGAATGATGATGAATTCTTTGGTTCTTACATTCATATGGGAGGTAAGATTGCTGCTTTAACTGTTGTTAAAGGAGCAAGTGAAGAAGTAGCAAAGGATGTAGCAATGCAAGCAGCAGCCATGAAACCACTTTATACGTTCCCTAGTGAAGTTCCAGCTGATGTTATCGATAATGAAAGAACTGTATTAAAAGAACAAGCTATGAACGAAGGAAAACCTGCTGAAATAGCTGAAAAAATGGTGGAAGGTAGAATAAAGAAATTTTATAAAGAAATTTGTTTGTCTGAACAAGCTTTTATTAAAGATGGCGATTTATCAGTAGAAAAGTATGTAGCTAACAACGGTGGAGAAATTAAAAGTATGATTCGTTATGAAGTTGGTGAAGGTATGGCTAAGAGAAATGATAACTTTGCTGAAGAAGTAATGAATCAAGTGAAAGGTAACTAAGTCAGCCAATAGGTTGGCTTTAATTTTGTTGAAATGAAAAATAATAGGATGGGAAAAGTGCCAAATACAATACCAGTGCGCAAAATACGACTTATAAATGATGAATATGGAGATTCTTTATCAGCACAGATATTCAGAATATTAAATAGAAAAAAAATATTTTATGGAACGTATTATGAAGAGTCGTATAGCTTTTGGGCAAGAGTAATTCCTGATTTGGTTTTGCAGGAATTTGATAAGTTTAAAAATATAGATATGGAAGATTTAAATAGTAGAGACTTGCGTTATTTGCGTTTGTTAAAAGACTTTTTAAATTTAGCTTCTTTGCAAGAAGAATATGATAATGACTCACTTGAAGATGAGGAAAAATATTTGCGTTATCTAAAACTACGCCTTAAATATCCTTTAGAGTATTTAAAATGGAGTAAATTATCTAAAAAAGAACGCCAAGAAGTTGATGAGTTATTAAAGCAAGAAGATATATTACAAATACTAAAACAAAAAGATAAATTGACTATTGGGGAAAGATATGTATTAGAAGAAAAAAAGTATCAAGAGTATGTCAATAGCATGACGGAATTTGGCAAAGATTTAAGTAAAAGAATTAATAGCATAGAAATGCGTAATGATAGTATTCAAAGAGACAGTTTTGAAATTGCTAAACGTACACGGTTTATTTAAAAATATTGAAATGACTAAAAATAAAGAGTCATTTCTTTTATTTTACATTTTAGCAAGTAAAATTTATTAACTTCATGGACTTTTTACTAGAAATTTAGTACAATAAAAATGGTGAAATCATTTTGAAAAAAATAAATATAAAGAATGAGAAATTGTTTAAAAATAAATGGCAAATGGTTATATATATTATTATTTTCTTTATCTTAATCGGTGGCTTTATATATCTTGGTACAATCGATTATGATGAAACACTTCCAGATAATTTAGAATTTGCTCGAGAATTTAGCTTAGTAGATGAAGATAATGTATTTGCTTATGCCAATGCTAATGATGCTTTGTTGGTGGCCAATGGTACAAAAGGAATAGTTCTTTTTGGAACAAATAATGAATGGGTTAATTATTATGCTAGTATTGTAAATAAAGTAGCTAAAGAAGTAGGGATAGATAAAATATATTATTATGATTTTGTGGAAGATCGGCGTAATAATAACGGAACTTATGAGGCAATATTAGAAAGATTAGATAGCTATGTTATATATAATGATAGTGAAATTCCAGAACTATATGCTCCATCTTTGTTAGTTGTAAGTGGAGATGAAGTTATTATGTATGATTATGAAACTTCTTTTCGAAGTGGTAATATAGCTCCAGGTGAGTATTGGAATGCTTTTAATCAAGAACAAAAAGAAAAAGAATTAGAAAATGCGTTTTCTAAATATATAGAAAGCTGAGGTTTTTTATGGATAATACAAAAAATGTTGCTGGTTTAATAATGTTTATTATTATACTTTTATTATTCACAGTTGGTGGTTATTTCTTTATGAATTATATGTTAAATGATTTTTCAAAAGAAAATAATGAAACTGAAGGAATAACTGAATTAAGAGAAATAAGAATTGATAGTACTAAAGATTATATTTATTACGAAAATACTGAAGATATATTACATGAAGAACACATAGCTAAAGAAGATGTGGTAATAAATATAAAAGGATTTGAAAATATCAATGCCACATTAGCTCAAGAATTAGATAGTTATGATAGTGAAAAGATAAGCATAGATGAGGCTACTATTCCTGAGGGAAGCACTTGTGTAAATGAGGCAAACCTTTATAGTTTTCCTTATCGGGAATATCAAGATAATGTTTTTGGTGATTACATAAGTTTAGTAATTAATGACTTTAGTTATAATTGCGTAAATGGAAGTAGAATTGAAAATATTAAAGGATATGTAATTGACAAAAATACAGGAGGAATTATTCCTGAAGAACAATTGCTTGTAGATTTTGGAGTTACTGAAGATGATATAATAAATACTATTAGAAAAAGACTTAGTGATACACAAGTTTTAGATGAAGGAATTCAAGTAATAGATATTGATGGGACTATATCGGATATTCAAAATGGCGAATATGGGGTAGTAAAATCATTGAGTATAAGTAAAACTGGTAAATTGGTTATTAATTTTATTGTAAAATCAAATAGAATAAATTATAATGATAATGTAGAATTAAATTGAGGAGGAAATTATTAATGGATTCAACTGAGAAAAAAATGGAACAAGCTATTGAGAGCTTAAGAAATAAACTTTTAAATATTCGAGCTGGGAGAGCTAATCCAGCAATGCTAAATGGGATAATGGTAAATTATTATGGAGTACCTACTCCAATTCAAAGTGTTGCCAATGTTACAGTGCCAGAAGCTAAACAATTATTTATTAAACCTTATGATAAGAGCACTTTAAAAGAGATTGAAAAGGCAATTAATGAAGCAAATATTGGAATACATCCAACAAATAATGGAGAAATGATTATTTTAACTGTTCCTGATTTAACGGAAGAAAGACGGAGAGAATACGTTAAACAAGCTAAAGCTGTTGGAGAAGAAACTAAGGTAGCTTTAAGAAACATTAGACAAGATGCTAATAACGAAATAAAAAAGGCTGAATATCCAGAAGATGAAGAAAAATTATACCTAGAAGATGTTCAAGAACTTATTACTAAATATAATAAAATAGTTGATGAAGAGATAAAAGTTAAAGAACAAGAATTAATGCAAGTTTAGTTTTTTCATTAGCCAAAATTTGCATTTTTTGATATAATTTAGTTAGAAATGAGTAGCTATAAAATATAGCGTAAGTCCAGTTTTATAGCTACTTTTTTTATATTTGTGTAGAAAATTAATGTAAAAAGCCTTAAAAATAAGACTTTATCATTAAAAACTTTCTACATAATTTTTTTGATAAAATTGTATTGTATTTATATAATAAGTGTTAATCTTTAAATTATTAGTATCAAATAATTTAAAGATTAATATTTTATGGACAAGAAAAAACTAGATAGTTTTTGGAAACTATTTAGTTTTTTCTTGGGTTACACTTTCAGGGTAAGCTGTTCTTTCATCAGTCAAATACAAAATATAATCAATACTGGTTTTATAGAATTTAGCAAGTTTGATAAGGCCGTCATAGGATAATTCATTTTCGCCATTTTCATATCGTGAATACTGTTGTTGGGATATATTTAACACTTGAGCTAAATCTTTTTGAAGTAAGTCTTTATCTTCACGCATTTCTCTAATTCTATTCATTGTATCACCTTTACGATAATTTTATCCTACACGGTAAATTTGTATTGACATATACTCATAAAACGGGTATATTATTAT
Organism: uncultured Bacilli bacterium; assembly: GCA_944363815.1. Taxonomy (GTDB): domain Bacteria; phylum Bacillota_I; class Bacilli_A; order RF39; family UBA660; genus Onthocola_B. Next base: position 25,463 of record CALVVI010000008.1, read on the forward strand.
TGTAAACATTAAAATAAAGGTGTGATATGTAATGAAACAGCCAAATGAAAAGAAAGTGCTAGTGTTATCAGCAATTGCAGTTATTACATTAATAGCTGTAGTAGTTGGAGCAACATTCGCATACTTTCAAGCCCAAGGTGGAGGTAGTAGTGATATTGATGCGAGTGTTATAACTAGTACTACTGATAAATTATCATTTCAAGTAGGTAATGGCATAAATATAAGTGCTAGTCAAGAAAACTTTGCTTTAGGCATGGACAATGTTACAGGAAGCACAACTGCAAGTGCCATGTTAACAGCTAATAATGCAACTAACACAGCAACTAGAAATTATAATTTATATTTAGATATTAAAAATAATGGTTTTACATATACAGTAGATGAAAATACACCAGAGTTAAT
>CALVVI010000009.1 GCA_944363815.1 uncultured Bacilli bacterium
TCCTCGAAGCGATTCGAACGCTTGACCGTACGCTTAGAAGGCGTATGCTCTATCCAGCTGAGCTACGAGGACATCAAATAAATTATAGTATAAATTTTAACTTATTGCAACCCCCAATCGCAAATTCCTAGTTAAAAGCCATTACTTCTTCTTCACTATCTGGATAATTAAATAAAACTTTTTCAATGCCATAGCTATCCCGTAAAGATAAAGCGATAGAGTATTTTACTTCTTCAAGCATGTCTTCATCATGTAAGTTAGCTAAAAGATGATTATCAAAAGATAAACTAATACTATTTTCTAGTAATTCATAATTGGTTAGATTAGTTGAAGCCGCTAGATAACTGATTAAGTTAGTGTGATATATTGGAGTAGATTTTAATTCTTTAATTATTATCTCCGCTTTTTCGGTAGTTTCATTTGAAATTTTAGTCACCGGAACATAGTAGTAATAATCATTATATTTACTTAAATAATAAATGGTTGTTTTACTAGTATCCTTGATGGAATCAAAATTATAAATTTTATTAACTCCATAACTTTTATCTAAGAATTCAGGTAGTTTTTCACTAGTATTAGGAAGGTAAGATAACTTTTCTCCTTCAACTAGGATACTAATTTTTTTTATTTCTTTGATTTCTAATAATGAATAAACTATGGCTTCAATCATTTTTTCTTCTTTTCCTTTTTCAACATTAAGTAATTCTTTACTAAAATCTATTGTTAAAATACCATTTTCTAATTTAATGCTATTTACTTTTGTTTCTTCAGGTATTATTCCTTTAAAACCATCTCTTATATAATTAGACTTTTCACTATTTATTGTTAATGATTCAATAACCTCTAATATTAAATCATTAGTATTACCACTTTCTTTAACAATGCTTGTTCTAGCTATGTATTCTAAGCTGTCAACAAGAAAAATTGGCATTTCTTGTTTTTCAATATATGATAATGATTCTTCGATTGGAGTAGTAGTTGGGAAAAAATAAATGATAAGCAAGATAAATAAAGCTAATGTAGCTACCATTATTCTTCTAAAAGATGCTCTTTTTAGCATATAATCACCTGTATAATTATATTTATTGCTCATAAAAAAAAGACCGAAGTCTTAATTAAATTGTAATTTCACCTAATTTTATTAGTTCAACTACTGCTTGAGCTCGTCCTTTCACCCCCAATTTTTGGATAGTATTAGAAATGTGATTTCTTACAGTTTTTTCACTAATACCTAAGAAGTTAGCAATCTCGCTAGTAGTTTTATTTAATACTAATAATTCGAAAACTTCTTGTTCTCTATCAGTTAATATCTTTTTATTCATAATATCCCTTCCTAAATAAATATACTTCATAGTATCTTATGAAGTATTATCTATTTAGGTACCGGCATTTACTCAAATTTTACGGTAATATATTTTCGGGTATCATAAAGTTCTTGAACAGATCTAATAATCTTATTAGCTATTTCTTTGTTGTGATCACTTGAGGCAATAACAATACTGATTGTATCTCCTTCAATTTTAACAAAATTATCATACTTGTATTCATCACTAATTAATTTTTCAATTTTTTCACATTCACTTTGCGAGTTACTCAAAGCCTGTAAAGCGTTATAAGCATCATTTTTCTCTTCAATTGTTGCAGCTTCATCTAATAAAATATTTTGATATTCATTCATTTGTTTTAGTACTTCTTCATCGTCTTCAACTTGTAAAGCTACAATTACATCTGATTCGGTTACTTCCACAGTTTCACTTACATCATTATCACTAGATAAAACACTAATTGTTTCATCTCCCATACTTACATAATAGATTCCTAATATTAAAATTAATGAAAATAGGGTTACAAACCATAAGTTTTGTTTGTTTATCATATCCGCCTCCGTTATCTAGTAAATTATATGACTCCACTTTTTTTATATGCATAATCTAATTTAACTTTAAAAAATTCTTAATATATGATAAACTAGATACAGTAAGGTGAATGTAATGGGAAGAACAACTTTTTTATTACTTGCGGTAGCATATTATGTTATAACTATTATAATATTGATAGTAATATTAAATTTATTAAACCGTAAAGAAAAAAATAAATTAAAGAATCAAATAGATGAATTAGAAAAAGAAAAAAACTTAATTATTTCTGCTAGTATGTTATCGGAATTAAATAAAGTAGAAGCTTTAGTTAATAATGATGAAATGCGTCTTAAGTTAAACGATTGGAAAAAAAGATTTAACAATATTAAAGATGTTGAATTGCCTAAGATAACTGATACTATTAATGAAATAGAAGAATTGTTTGAAGACCATAACTTTAAAGATTTAAAAGGTTTAATTTTAAAAGCAGATTTTGATTTAAATGCTTTAAGAACTAAAGCAACATACTTACTTGATGAAATAAAAGATGTAACATTAAGTGAAGAAAGAAATAGAGAAACTATTACTAAATTAAAGGCTCAATACCGAGAAATTATTGCTACATATAAAGATTATGAAGATGAGTATGCAATAATTAAAGTTCCAATTGAACTTCAATTTGAAAATGTTGATAAATTATTTCAAGCTTTTGAAACATCTATGGAACAAAACGCTTATACGGAAGTAGGAAAGATTGTTAAAGCTATCGCTGATATTATTGATAATTTGAAAGTAGTAGTAGAAGAAACAAGACCGATTGTTAATTTGGGCCAAAATTTAATTCCTAAAAAGATTGCTGATATAAAAACTATTAGTGAAAAAATGACTCGGGAAGGTTATAATTTAGATTATTTAAATATTGATTATAATATTGATGAGGCCAACAAAAAAATTCAAGATATATTTCAAAGATTAAATGTATTAAATATTGAAGATTCTTTGTTTGAGCTTAAAACGATGCATGACTATTTTGATTCTTTATATAATGATTTTGACAAAGAACGAATTAGTAAGAAAATATATGAAGATTACAGTAGAAGTGTTTTAATAAAAGCTACTAAATTGGAAAAAGTTAATAATGAACTTTATAAAAAGATAGATGATATTAAATATAGTTATGATTTAACTGATGATGAAGTTGCTGTAATTGCCGAAATTAAAACAGAAATAATGAATATTCGGGCTAGTTATGATAAAATAGTAGATGTTGCAAGAAGTCATGTCTTATCTTTCTCTAAGTTAGCAAGAGAAATGGAAATAATTAATTCTAAGTTAGTTAAAACAGAAGAAAAGCTTAATGTGGCTTTAAAAACCTTAGGAAGTTTAAAAGAAGATGAACTTCGGGCTCGTGAACAATTAGAAGAAATCAAAAAGATTTTAAGTCAATCTAAAGATAAAATTAGATCGTTTAAGTTACCAGCAATTCCTAAAAACTATTATGTTGAATTAAGCGAAGCTATGGAAGCAATTGATGAACTAATTAAAGCTTTAGATAAAAGGCCAATCTCCATTAAAATCCTTAATCTTCGAGTAGATACTGCCAGAGATTTAGTTTTAAAAGTATATAACACTATTAATGAAACAGTTAAAACGGCTCGTATGGCTGAAACTGCCATAGTTTATGGTAATCGTTACCGTGTAACAAATAAAGAAGTTGATTTTGGCTTGACTAAAGCAGAAAATATGTTTATGAAGGGTAATTTTAAAAATAGTTTGGAAAATGCCATCAATGCTATAAATATTGTTGAACCAGGCATTCACAAAAGATTACTAGAAGAATATAAGTAGGTGACTCATAATGAAAAAAATTTCTATAATATCTGTTATGTTGTTAGGATTTATGCTATTTATGCCTAATGCAGCAGCTGCAACAGATGAATTACAATTTTGTGTTCGAACATCAGCTGTTTGGCAATTTGTTGGTTATGGCCTTTTGGCGGTAAAAGTATTAGTCCCAATAATAATTATTGTTTTTGGTTTAATAGATTTTGCCAAAGCCATGACTAGCGGAGATGATAAAGCTATTAAAAGTGCCGCTTCTTCCCTTATAAAAAGACTAATTGTCGGTGTTGTTATTTTCTTTATACCCACAGTTGTAGACTTGGTGTTTATGGTAATGGATAATTTTGTCGGTGACCTATCAGCAGCTGATGCTTGCAAAACTTGTCTTTTAAGTCCAACCAATTCAGAGTGTAATCGTTATAAAAATCAGGCCGAATCTTTGAGAAAAGAAGGAGAATTTACTGGTGGTGGACAAGCAAGTGGCAATGGTGCGGAAGAAATACGGGGGATTAGTAATGATTTACTTAGATTATAGTGCAACAACACCAGTTTCTTATGAAGTTCAAGATACCATTTCTAAAGTAACTAAAGAGTTTATTGGCAATGCTAATTCCATTCATGCCTTAGGTAAAAAGTCTGTCGATCTTTTAGAAAGTGCTACTAAACAAATTGCTGACATATTCGGTGTTAATAGTAGCGAAATTATCTATACAAGCGGGGCAACCGAAGCTAACAATATGGCTTTAATTGGAGTATCAATGGCGCATCATCGCAAAGGAAAACATATCATAGTTTCTAAATTAGAGCATCCATCAATTTATGCTATATGTGATTACTTAAAAAGTATTGGTTTTGAAATTAGCTACGTTGAAAATGATGCCGAAGGGTTAATAGATTTTGAAGATTTGAAAAATAAAATACGAGAAGACACTATTCTTGTTAGTATATGTGCAGTAAATTCGGAATTAGGTATAAGACAACCTTTAAAAATGATTAGACAAATAATCAAAAAAGAAAATATTGCTACCATTTTTCATTCAGATATTACACAAGCTATAGGGAAAGTCTCCGTAAACTTTCATGATGTCGATTTAGCAAGCATGTCTGCTCACAAGATTTTTGGTCCTAAGGGAATTGGTTTTTTATATAAAAGTAGCATGATTAAAATAACACCACTTTTATATGGAAGCGGTAAAACAAATTATTTGAATCCTGGAACACCACCACTTCCGTTAATAGCAGCCTTATCTAAATCAGTTCGCTTAGCTAATAATGATTTAGAAAAAAGAGAACGTTTTATAAGCTTATTAAATGAAAAAATAATTAATTCATTAAGTAAATATCCTAATATTAAGATTAATAAAACAAAGTATTCGATACCTCATATACTAAATATAAGTGTTTTAAATGTAATGCCGGAGACACTAATTCATGCCTTAGATAAACATGAAATTTATTTGAGTACCAATACTGCTTGTGCAAGTGGAGAATCATCAAGTTCTGTAATGGCTGTTTATAATGATACTAAGAGAGCTAAACATACTATTAGAATAAGTTTGTCTCATGTAACAACAACTGAAGAAATTAATAAGTTTCTAACCATTTTTAAAGATGAATATGAAAAATTAAGTTCAGTTAAGTAGGGGGAAAATAAATGAAAAAAATCATAATTCTAAAATATGGAGAATTAACTACTAAAAAAGATAATATTAATTATTTTTTAAAAACTTTAAAAAATAATATAAATATTATATTAAAAGATATTAATCACACTATTACTTATGATTTTGGGAGAATGTTTATCGATGTTAAATCAGAAGATATTGAAAAAACTGTTGAAAAATTAAAATGCATTTTTGGTATTCATGAAATAATTGTTGGCTATATTAGTGAAGACAAAAGTTTAGATAATATCAAAACCAATATTTTATCTTTAATTAAAGATAAAAATTTTAAAACATTCAAAGTTTTTACAAAACGAAGTGATAAAACATTTCCTCTAAACAGTATGGAAATAAGTAAGTCTTTAGGGGGATACATTTTAAGAAATATCCCAAATATTCAAGTTGATATTCATAATCCCGAACTTTTAGTAAGTGCTGAAATTAGAAAAAATGAAGTATTATATTATTTTAATGGCTTATCTGGCCTTGGTGGTTATCCAGTAGGTACTCTTGGTAAAGGTCTTCTTATGTTAAGTGGAGGGATTGATTCACCTGTTGCAGGATATCTAGCTATAAAAAGAGGAGTAAAAATTGAGGCAATTTATTTTGAAAGTCCACCGCACACTAGTGAATCCGCCAAAGATAAGGTTATTAAACTAGCGAGACTACTTGCTAAATACAATACTACAGTTAAATTACATGTAATAAATTTTACAAGAATTCAAGAAACCATTCTTAAAAATATACCTCATGAGTATTTAATTACAATAATGCGTAGAATGATGTATCGGATTAGCGCTATAATTGCTCATAATTCTAAATGTAATATTTTAATTAATGGTGAATCAATTGGCCAAGTAGCAAGCCAAACCTTAACCAGCATGCGGGTTATTAATGAAGTAATAAAAATGCCTGTAATTAGACCAGTTGCTTGTTTTGATAAATTGGAAATAATTGATTTAGCTAAAAAAATAGGCACTTACGATATAAGTACTTTGCCATATGAAGATTGTTGTACAATATTTGTTCCAGAACACCCTATTATCAATCCAAGTAGTATAAAGGCCATTGAATATGAAGAATTAATACCATTTAAAGACTTAATTCATGAAGCAATAAAGAATCATGAGGTAATAAGTGTTGATGTAGAAGAAGACAGGGAATATGAAGATATTTTATAACGAAACCAATAAATATATTGATTAAAGATTTATAACTTATCAGTAGTAATAAGTCTTGCATTTAAAATAAGAGAAATATTATGAAAAATGCCTGAAAAACACTTGAATAAATTTTTGTGTTTTGTTATATTATATATGTAAGTGTTACCCATAGTGGTGGGTAGCATCTACTATGTTTCGACGCTATTTTAGCGTCTTTTTTCCTTTATATTAGCAATTAAGCTAAGTATAATGAAATCATTACTAAATAAAATTCATTATCGTTCATGACCTCACTATCATTCCCACCTGACTCCTAAGGTTCCCCCTGATAGCTGGAACCCAGCAAAGTAAAGTAGAAGCTTCTACTATGGGTAACAGTTATCTATTTTAGAGTTAAAATACGCTAAAAACAAGAAAAATGGTACGACAAAATCCGACATTGGTAATATTTGGAATTTAGTTTTTTGTATTAATTTAAAGTTATAAAAAATATAAATATTACCATAATAATAATGGTGATATTATGTATAATACAAATTATTATTATAAGGGGTATGATGTAACTAATACTAATAGATTAGAAAGATTAAAAATGGAATTTCAAAACCCTTATGGCTATAATTTTGAAAGTAATGCCAAGAGAATAATTGATTATGATAAAAGAGTAACTTATACTAATCAAAATTTTGTAAAAAATAGGGAATATTTGGGAAAAAGATAGTCAAACTATCTTTTTTTCTGTTATAATAAAAGGGAGGTGGAATTAAATGAAAATATTATCTGTAAATGCAGGAAGTTCATCACTTAAATTTACGTTGATTGAAATGCCTGAAAAAACAACTTTAGCTAGTGGCTTATTTGAAAAAATAGGACTAGTTGATTCACGATATACAATTAAACATAATGGTGAAAAAATAGTAAAAGAAATTTCAATGCCTGATCATAGTAAGGCTGTTGATATTCTAATGGAAGAATTAATATCAATGCATATTATTAATTCTTTAGATGACATTGAAGGAGTAGGACATCGTTTAGTACACGGTGGACCAGAATTTACAAAAACAGTAGTTTTAAACGATGAAGTAATTGAAAAATTAATCGAAAACATCGATTTAGCACCATTACACAATCCTGGTAGTATAACTGGTATGAAAGCATTCATGCAAGCCTTACCAAACGTTATTCAAACTGTAGTATTTGATACAGCTTTTCATGCTACAATGGAAGAAACTGAATATTTATATCCAGTGCCATATGAATGGTATGAAAAATACAAGGTTCGTAAATATGGTTTTCATGGAACTAGTCATCGTTTTATCAACAAGACTATAAGTGAATATTTACATCGTGATGATTTAAAAATAATATCTTGTCATATTGGTAATGGTGGAAGTGTTACTGCAATTAATGCTGGTAAAGTAGTTGATACTTCAATGGGATTTACTCCTCTTGCAGGTATAATGATGGGAACTCGTTGTGGTGATATCGATGCCAGTATTTTAGAATATGTTGGTAAAAAGACTGGAGAAAGCTTATCAGAATTAACTAATGACTTAAATAAAAAGAGTGGTCTTTTAGGAATTAGTGGAGTAAGTAGTGATTCAAGAGATGTTGAAGATGCTGCTAAAGAAGGCAATAAAAGAGCTATATTAGCTGAAAAGATGTATGCCCAAAAAATAGCTAATTATATTGTAATGTACAATAACTTACTTGGTGGAGCAGATGTTATTTGTTTAACTGCTGGAGTTGGGGAAAATAGCATCAGCATGCGACAAATGATATTTGATCGAGTTAAAACTCTAGGAGTAAAAATTGATCCTGTACGTAATGATATCCGTGGAAAATTTTCTCTTATATCTACTGATGACTCAAAAATTCCAGTATATGTTGTTCCAACTAACGAAGAATTAATGATAGCCATAGATACTATGGAATTAGCTTTACAAAATAAAAAATAGAAAGTGGTGAGTATAATTAAAAAGGAATTATACAGAAAAATCATTAAAATAATTAAGGATTATGATGAAATAGTTTTAGCAAGACACATTGGCCCCGATCCTGATGCTATTGCTAGTCAAATAGCTCTAAGAGATTCTATTCGCTTAACTTTTCCTGAAAAAAAAGTCTATGCTATTGGTGCAGGAGTTCATAAATTTAAATATTTGGGTAATCTCGATAAAATAGATGTTACAACTCTTTCTAATGCTTTATTAATAGTTTTAGATGTTCCAAATTTTTTCCGTGTTGATGGTATTAGTGGTTTAGAGTATCAAGCAATTTTAAAAATTGATCACCATCCTGCTGAGGATATCATCGGTGATGTCGATTGGACTGATGAAAAAATGTCTAGTACTTGTGAAATGATTGCTAACTTAATAATGGAAACTAAATTAGTCTTAGATCAAAGAATTGCTGAAAATCTCTATATTGGTATGGTCTTTGATAGTGATCGTTTTTTGCTTCAAAATACAAGTACAGAAACATTTAAGACCGTTTATAATCTTTTGACGACAAGTAATATTGATTTTGTCCCTTTATATGATAATCTTTATGAAAGAAGTATAAACGAAGAAAAATTTAGAGCTTATTTAATTAATCACATTACAATTAGTGATAATCATTTTGGCTTTATTAACGTAACCCCAGAAATTTTAAAAAAATATAATGTTGAACCAACTATAGTATCTAATCAAGTAAATGACTTTTATTTTATTAAGGAACTCATATGCTGGATGTTTGTTGTTTATGATGAGAGAAATAACATTTATAAAGCTAACATTCGCAGTCGGGGGCCAATTGTTAATGAAATTGCTAGCAAATATAATGGCGGAGGCCATAAGTTTGCATCTGGTTGTCGCAGCGAAAATTACGAAGATATGGAAGCTCTAGCTAAGGATTTAGATGAGGCATGTAATAAATATTTAACGGAAGAAAATAACTAATGGAAATATTAAATATCAAAAAAAAGAAAAATGGTGAATATCAAATTACTTTAAGTAATCAAACAATTTTATCTGTATATGCTGAAACTATAATTAAGTATAATCTATTAGCAAATAAAAAATTTGATGAGAAATATTGGCAAGAAATAATAAATTTTAATAACGAATATAAAGCTTATTATGAAGCTATAAAATATTTAAATGTTAAGTTGCGTACTAAAAAAGAAATAGTAGCCAAGTTAGAAAAAAACGGATATTTAAAATCAACCATAGCTAATGTAATTGCTAAATTGGAACAACAAAATTATATAAATGATGAATTGTACATTAAAAGTTTCATTGCTGATCAAATTAATTTAACTTTAAATGGGCCTCAAAAAATAAAGCGTACCCTTCAAAATTTAGGTTTCAATATGAATTTAATAGCGCAATATTTAGAAGAGTATTCTAATGATTTATGGCAAGAAAAGATAAGAAAAATAATTAATAAAAAGATTAAGGCTAATCACAATCTATCTAAAATAAGTTTAATTAATAAGATAAAAATTAATTTGCTAAACTTAGGTTATAGTCAAGATTTAATAAATAAAGGATTACAAGATATAGAAATATTAGATGATTATAATGCTTTAGAAAAAGAATATCAAAAAGAATTAAGAAAATTAAGTCGCAAATATAAAGACAAAGAACTAGAAACAAAACTAAAATATAATTTATATAAGAAAGGCTTTAGCCTTGAGAAAATCGAAAGGGTTATGTATAATGAATAAATATTATTTTAAACTTGTTTTAATTGTTTTGGGAATCTTGAGCTTTAATATTGATATGTTAAATGCTAATGCTAAAAGTGCTACTTGTGTTTATCAAGATGGGGCAATTGGCATAGAAGTATCAATTGATGAGAACTATGAAATTAGCCATAGCAATAAAACAACTCTTACTGGTGGCTGGATATCCGCGGTAAATGTAACTTCTAATGACTTTATATCTCCAGATAATCCTGATGAATTTTATTGTAGAGAAAAAATTTATTATTGGACAAACGGAACATCTGGCTATACTTTTTCATATGTTCGTGGACCTGCTTATTGGTCTTTAAATTTGGTTGAAGAAGAAATTGATAATGATTCATCGACCGAAGATGAACCCAAAACTATTGTTAGGACTTGCAACTATGGAAGCAATTCGACGGGTTATACAGTAAATTATTTTAATGATGGAACTTATACAGCTTCTGGATTAGGAAACAGATCCAGTTATACGACACAAATAAATGATTCTTATGAAAACTTTGGAAACGGATGCCCTGAGCATATTTCTGTAATTGAAGCCGCTAATACAGCCTCAATATATTTTGAGTCAAATGTTGGTAATAATTATTACCTAATTGATAGAGTTGCTACACCGGAAGATGATACTGGTGCTGACGAAAATACTAACACAGAACAAGAAGCAATTCCCATAATTGAAGTAAATTTTTGTGAACAAAATGGTGTTCGAATGACTTTCCGGGTTATTGGTTATGTATTATTTATTGCTAAGATATTGATTCCTTTATTATTAATAATATTAGGAACTATCGATTTTGTTAAAGCAACCTTATCAAGTAGTGATAAAGCTCCCCAAGAAGCACTAGGGGCTTTTGCTAGAAGAATCATAATAGCTATTATAATATTTTTAATACCTACGATATTAAATTTAGTATTATCTTTAGTTGATGGTGCTAGTGAAGCATTTGAAGATAGCAAATTTACTGATTGTACAAATTGTTTATTTTCCCCATTTGATAAATGTGATGTCGAAGATTTAACTAGTGAATAAATAAGGAGTTTGTAATGAAAAAGCACATTAAATTAGTATTATTAATTATAATTGCACTTTGTCTAAGTGGTTGTGGAGAGGAAGAATATCAAGAATATCTTGATGCTATTGGTAATGGTGTAACTTGTACTTATTATCCTTACGGAGAAAATAAGTATTCTGATTCAATAAATAGCGTTACTTTCAGTGCAACTAAAAAAGGCTTGGATATTATTTATAAAGTAAATGGTGCTAGTGTTACTAACAGTTTTATAGAAGTAACTTTTAATAATAATGGCGAATTTAAAAATATTAAAGAAAATAAATCTCATAAAGTGGGAAGCTATACCTTTGATTATAGTAGCTTTGATTATCAAAATTACTTTAATTTATACAGGACTAATAAATCATGTCCTCAAAATATTTATCTTAGTGAAACATACGGCAAAATGCAATTTTATGAAACAAGATATGCCGAGTTAAGTGACAGTGTAACATATACATTTACAACTAGCAATACTGGTGGTAATAATGGAAATAATAACTGTACAAATCCTGATGCCGACAATTGTGAAACTTATGATAAAGAAACATACTTAGATGGGCCTGTAACAATAGAACTTGGAAGAGCCAATGGTAGAGAATATGTTACTGTTTCAACTGCAAGTAACACAAATAGTGAGGCGAAGTATAGTGATGGTGAAAGTAGACCAATTAATGTGGGGTCATATACATATGTGGTTATAGGAAGAGATTGGGATGCTCTTTTTATAGGTGACTCTTCTTATGCTAGCGATATTTATTTAGATGAAGTAGTCCTTGGTGGTCAAAATACAATTCACATTACTGTTGAAGGTAGTGAAACTATTGAAGAGTATAGTCAATTTAGTAGTGTTGAAGAATCACTACCACCAGGAACGGGATATAATGATAGAGAGGAAACTGGTAACACAGAACAAGAGCCCCTTCCAGTAACTGAAATAAAATTTTGTGAACAAAACGGTGTTCGAATGACTTTCCGGGTTATTGGTTATGTATTATTTATTGCTAAGATATTAATTCCTTTATTGTTAATAATATTAGGAACTATCGATTTTGTTAAAGCAACCTTATCAAGTAGTGATAAAGCTCCCCAAGAAGCACTAGGAGCTTTTGCTAGAAGAATCATAATAGCTATTATAATATTTTTAATACCAACTATTCTTAATTTAGTATTATCTTTAGTTGATGGAGCATATGAAGCTTTTGAAGATAGTAAATTTACTGATTGTACAAATTGTTTATTTTCCCCATTTGATAAATGTGATGTCGAAAATATGTCACTATCCCAATAAAAAAATGAGTTTACCACTCATCTTTTTTATTAATTAATATTAATTTGTGCTGTCATTAGCTTCTTGAATTTGTAATAGCATGTTTTGAATATAATTTGAATATTGTCTATTTATTTCATCATCTTGAATTTCCATGCCATATTCTCTTCGATAATGTTGTAAAGCATTAATACCGACATCATCATTATTGCTAATATATTCTTCAGCTAATGTTTCAGTTATTTCATCTCTTAAATCATCTAAAGATTCTTTTTCATAACTTTGTACTTTTAAAATAACATGATATCCTAATTCAGTAGTGATAACTTCGGTTGAATATTCGCCATCTTCTAATTCCTTAGCGGCATTAATAAGTTCATCATATTCAGAACCTAAATCCCCATAATTGATTTTGCCAAGAGATCCATTATTATCTTTAGTGTCCTCATCTTCGGAATATTCTTTAGCTAATTCTCCAAAAACAGTTGTAATATCTTCACCATTTTCTTTGGCTTCATCTAATCTAGCTATAATTTCTTCAACTGTTGCCTGAGCTTCTTCTTCGGCAGCATCAGTTTCTTCATCAGTTGCATCTTCATCTACATTCGGAGTAATTAAAATATGATCGATTTCCATATCCCCAATAGCTTCATTATCATAATAATCTTGAATTTCTTCATCAGTTATTTGCATTTTAGCATATTCTTCAATAGCATGGCTTTGAAGCATTGATAAATACCAGTAATCTCTGTAAGCATCAATTGTTTGATATCCTATTTGTTGTAGCTGAGCAAGTAATTCTTCTTCACCGCCATAAGATTCAATATAGGCATCAACATAAGCATCTCCTGATTCTTTAGCAGTATCTTTATAGTCAGCAAATTCTGTTTCTAATACATAAGTATCAACCATTGTAATTAGGGTTTGTAAGCCGAAACTATTCTTTATCTTATTATAAAAGTCATCAACACTAATCATTTCTCCATTTTCAAAGCTTACTATAGCTTCTTGACCATTTTCTAGCGTTGGAACTTTTCCGCAGCCACTAGCTAAAATTAAAACAGCACACAATCCAATTATTTTTTTCTTCATATATATCTCCTTTTCCAAAAATATTATAGCAAGATTTCTAGCTAAATACAAGAAAATCACTTAACTTTAGCGGAAAAAAGCACGCACACATCTATAAACTTACCATAAGATACTAATGAAAAGACAAATAAAGGAGGAAAGTTTATGAATCATTGTGGAAATGGCCTAGGTGCTGCTATAATTTTAGTATTGTTTATTCTTTTAATAATTATAGTAGGGGCCTTTATTTAAATAAATTAAAGGAGGTTTAAAATGAGTTGTCCAAGAAAAGACTGCAACCCATGTGGTGGCAATAGTTTTACAGCAAGCTATGCATTTATCGTTTTAATATTGTTTATCTTACTTGCCATTATTTGGGGCGGAGCATTTTATTAAAGAGGGTTACCTCTTTTTTTAAATTTCTTTTTATGAGATAATACTAACGGAGGTAATATATGTTAAAAGTAGAAAATATTACAAAAAAATATGGTGAAAATGTAGCTGTTAATAATTTATCTTTTACTGTCGATGCTGGAGAGATATTTGGCCTTCTTGGAGAAAATGGTGCTGGTAAGACAACAACATTTAGAATTATTATGGGACTAATAGATGCTAATGAAGGAAAAGTTACTTTAGATGGTAAGAAAATTGATTATAGTGAAACTGATAATATTGGTTTTGTTACAGAAGAGCGAAGTTTACTAATTAAGTTAACTGTTCAAGAACAAATTGAATTTTATGGTACATTAAAAGGGTTGGATAAAGATACAATTGATAAAAGACTTGATTATTGGTTAGAAAAATTTGAAATAACTTCTTATAAAAATAGAAAGATTAAAGAATTATCTAAAGGTAATCAGCAAAAGATTCAGTTTATCTCAGCGATCATCAATGAACCAAAACTATTGATACTTGATGAACCTTTTACAGGATTAGATCCAATTAATGTTAAACTTATGAAAGATGCTATATATTATTTGAAAGAAAAGGGTTGTTCAATTATATTCTCATCACATCAAATGGAATATATTGAAGATTTTTGTGAAAAACTTATATTACTTGTTAAAGGGAATACTATATTAGATGGCAAATTAGATGATATTAAAGAAAATTATGCTAAGAAAAATATAATGATTAAAGGAGAAGATATCGATATTTCAGCAATTAAGAAACTTAAGGGAGTTATAAGTGTTGAAAAAACTAGGGGAGAATTAGAAGTGAAAATTGCTAATAAGGAAGTTGCTCCGAAGGTATTCAATATTATAAAAAATTCTAATATAACTAAATATGATGTAGTAAGTCCAAGTTTAAATGAAATATTTATAGCAAGTGTTGGAGGTATTCATGAATAAAAAATTTTGGTATTTAACTAAACTTAGTTTTAATAAGAAAGTAAAATCTAAATGGTTTATTGTAACTAATGTAATTCTTTTAATAGCAATAGTAGCTTTATTAAATATTTCTTCAATAATTGAATTTTTTGGTGGAGATTTTGAAAATAACACAAATATTATTGTGGCTGATAATGCTAATGCTTATCAGCTATTTGAAGAAAATTTAAATGTTTATGCAGAAGATGAAAATTTTGAAGTAAGTACTGCAAATGATGATATTGATAGTATAAAGGAATCTTTAGAAGATGATCAATTAGTAATTGTTTTAAACAGTGATGAAGCAGAATATTTAAAGGCTGAGTTAATCAGCAATGATAAGATAGATAATTTAACTTATCAAATAATATTGCAAGCTTTGAATAGTACAAAGACAACTATTGGTATGATTAATTCTAATATTGATCCTGAAATTTTGGCAAATATATCAGCTAGTATTACAATAGATAGAACAATATTAAATGAGGAAGCAACTACTGATGAAAATTTGAATATGGTAATGAGTAGTGTATTTCCAACTCTTATTCTTCCGTTTTTTATGTTAATTGTTTTCTTGGTGCAAATGGTTGGGGGAGAAATATGTGAAGAAAAGACTACTAGAAGTATGGAAATAATTATTGCTAATGTTTCTCCGAAGGCACATTTGATGTCGAAAGTTTTAGCTAGTAATTTATTTGTAATTTTACAAGGTGTTTTATTAATTATTTATTGTGTTATTGCTTATTTAGTCAGTTTATCTTTGGGGGGAGATTCGTTAGGTTTTGATATTGGCAGTATTTTTGGAATGATTAACTCTAGTGGTCTTACTAATACTTTAATATTAGTTATTCCAATTACATTGATATTAATTATTTTATCGTTTGTTGCTTATGCTTTAGTGGCTGGGATACTTGCTTCAATGACTGTCAATATTGAAGATTTTAATCAATTGCAAACACCAATAATGCTTATTTCAGTTGCAGGTTATTATTTAGCAATTATGTCAGCAATGTTTGATGGTTCTATATTTATTAGAATAATTTCTTATATTCCTTTCTTATCAGTGTTTATTTCGCCGACATTATTTGTTTTAGGACAAATTACAATAATTGATGTAATAATATCAGTTGTTATATTAATATTATTCATATATGTATTACTTAAATTTGGATTGAGAGTTTACAAGGCTGGTATTTTAAATTATTCAAGTGGTAAAGTTTGGAGTAAGTTATTTAAAGCAATTAAAGAATGAAAGAGGAATATAATTACTTAATTTCTATAGGTAAATTTATTTTAAAGTATAATATAAGAAAACTTGTTCGACAAAGTTCGATATTGAATATACTTGAAAAAAATATATAAATTTGTTATATTATACATGTAAGTGTTACCCCTAGTGGATAATGCCTGCAATTGCTTACAGACACTATACCTGCCCAGATACTGGGACTACAAGGCTAGTGTCTATTTTTCTATATTAAACGTAGTATTACTACAATTAAATATTACTATTACTAAAAGAGTACTTATATTTTCTTCTTTGTTCATATCTTCTGCCCCTTTCATTCCAAAACCCCCAATGTTTGAGTAGCAAAGAAATTACTCGGTTGCATCAGCACAACACTCTCCGGTAACAGTTATCTATTCTAAAGTACTAAAAATATAAATGCAAGAAAAAGTGTCCGTCAAAATTCGACATTGGAAGCAAAAATATAATAAAAAAAGTGCAAGATGTTGCACTTTTTATGATGGTAAAGGAGTAATATTTAAATCAGTTCCCATACTTTCGAGTATTCCTGAGTATTTTTCATATATTCTTTGATAATCACTTAGGTATCTATCATCTGTCATCTTACTAAATGGTATTACCACATGACCATCATGATTTGATGTTGTAATAGGGTTACCATTATATTTGGTAAATATTAACTCTCCACCTAGGTTACCGATATCAATAGTTACTTCACCTTCCGGAGTAACTGTTTTTGTTATATCGAGAGTTGCCATGAATCCAACTAGTTTGTTGTAATCATCTGTTCCATATTGATTAGATATAAAGTTACCTAAAGAATACATTACTAATGTATCATCAATCCAAGTAATGGGTTGAAGAACGTGAGGGTGACATCCAATAATAATATCTACTCCAAGATCTGCTAGATACTGTGCTATTTCTTTTTGGTTATCATTTGGATTAGTAGCATATTCTACCCCCCAGTGCATTGCTACTATTAAGACATCGACTTTGTCTCTTAGGGCTTCAATATCTTCTTTAACTTGTTCGGTATCATAAACATTTACTAAATAATCTTTACCACTTGGAACCGGTAAACCATTCGTCGAAGTAGTATAGGATAACATAGTATAAGTTATGTTATTTTTTTCACCAATAATAAAATTGTTTCTGGTCTCTTCGCTATCAGCAATACCATTATAAACAATATCTTCTTTATCTTTTAAATAATTATAAAAATTTATTATACCATTTTCGCCTTTATCAATAGTATGATTAGTTGCAGTAGATATCATATTAAATCCCGCTTTAATCATCGCATCACCAAATTCTGATGGAGTGGAAAATCTCGGATATCCTGATGGCGTTCCTCCTGCAATAGGTGTTTCTTGGTTATAATATGCGATATCATATTCTGATACAATATCTCTTACATAATCCAAAGCCCCATCAAAATTAAATGGGCCGGTATCTTTATCTCCAGTAGAATATTCCCAGAATATTGCATTGTGTATTAACGCATCTCCAGTTGCCAGCAAACTCAGTTCATAAACTTCATTTTCTTTAGGCTTTTCAGTTTTTGGGGTATCACCCTTATTCGCAGTTCCAGTTAAATTATTTGTTGGATTATCATCGTTAAATAAATAATTATATCCCATGTAACTTCCGACTGCTAAAATAGCAACTATAACAAATGCGCTAAATAAAACCTTCTTTTTTAACTTCTTTTTCTTTCGTGTCATAATCTAATCCTTCATTATTTTATTATATAATTCTTCCTTATCTAATTTATGCTCCTTATTCATGTAATCCGGCAACAAATGCAAATGAAAGTGTTTAATAACCTGAGCATCTCCATAATTTATAAGAAATGTTAAGGCTTTTTTATCTAACTTTTTCATTAAAATGCTAGCATACTTTTTCCCAATATCCATTATTTTAGCAAAAACTTCTGTATCAATACTATATATATCTTCATAATGTTTCTTTGGTATTACTAAAGTATGACCATCAGTATCTGGAAAAGCATCTAGTATAACCATTACATCATCATTTTCATAAAGTATTTTAGCGTCTGCTTTATGAGCAGCAATCTTACAAAATAAACAATCATCCTTCACTTTAATCACCAAGCTAAGTATATCATATTATCTTCTTTATAACAAATATTTAAATTGTTCTAAATCATATTCTCTGTAAACATATAATCTTTTTAAACTATATTTATTTATATTAATTGAATTTTCTTTTCCCCAATCAGTACTAACACCATAGTCATAATATTTTTGTGCCATATCTAAGACATCTTGATTATATAATCCGCTTGGGTAGGCGATAGTAGTTATATCCTTTTTTATAATACTTTCTAATACTTCTTTACTATTTTTAAATTCATATTCTATCCCTTTTTTATCAAGTGTATTTAATTTAGGATGACTCGCAGTATGTGATCCTATTTCAATTAACCCTGAATTACTCATTTCTTTAAGCATATCTTGATTTATATAAACATCTCCGCCAATAAAACCACTGACAACAAAGAATGTGCTTTTAAAATTATATTTTTGTAAAATAGGGTAGGCATAATTATATACATCACTATACCCATCATCAAAAGTAATTATTATGGGTTTTTCATATAATCCGGCATCTTCTATTTCGCTTACAAATATTGGAGTATAACCATTATCATTTAAATATTTCATTTGTTTATCAAATTCTTCTACTTTAACAAATAAAGTTGCTGCTCCCCATGGATTATCTAAAACCCCATGATAGCACAAAATAGGAATTTCTTTTTTAGCTATTTCTAAATTTAATGTATAATCCCAATTATATTCTTTTAATAAATCTTCTAAAGCATTGTAAATTTCTTTGTTTTTACAAGCAATTGTATTATTTTTAACCTCATAATATTTACTATTGTCTTTTAAATATTTACTTGTATTTTTTATTTCTTCCAAGTGTTTTAAGTAATCAGATCTCTTTTTTTCTTCTTCGCTAATATTTTGAATAAGTTCATCATTTTGATAGATATTTAAAACAGTATCTTTATCTACATCATTAGTAATTGCTTCATCTAAATCATAATTAGTTATTTCTTCTAAATATTTAATATCATATTTTTCTATTTCTTCTTCAATAGTATTTAAAGTGTTATCTATATTATTTATGTCCAGAACTATTTTATTTTCATTTATTTCTTCTTGTTTAGCTTTTTCAGTAATAATTTTATTAAAATATCCAGTTATTGCATCACTATCATTACTAATTTCATTATTAATAAATGCTTTATACTTATTTATAGTATAATTAACTTTGTCTTCATATTCTTTATTTTCCCTATTCTTTATTAAACTACTTGTAACTAGAGCAGTAATTGCTAAAACTAAAACTAGTATTATTAGTATCCACCATTTTTTCTTCATAACATTTCCTCTATTTTAAATTAATTATAGCAATAGTGTGTTCTTTTGTCTAGAGTTTGCATATATTTAATTAGGAAGGTGGTTATATGTCTAGTTTTAAAGAAATTGTCACAAAAGCCGTAATAGGTAAAGCCAAAAAAACAAGTACTAATACTTTTTCTTTAACTCCTGAAGAAATGCCTAATACTGTATTAGGGTGTTGGGTTATAAATCATAAATTTAGTGGGACTAAAGGGGCAAACGGCAGTGTTTTAGTAAATGGCTCATTTGATGTTAATGTTTGGTATTCCTACAATGGCGATAAAAATACAGCAGTAACAACTAAGAATTTTACTTATAACGATACAATGAATATTCCTCTAAAAGAAAATCATAATTTGAGTGATGCATCAGAAATAATGGTAAGATGCCTCCATCAACCCACTGTTGCTAATGTGAATGTCGATGGTGCAACTGTTAAACTCGATATTGAAAAAGAAATGGGGGTAGAAATCGTCGGAGATACTAAGGTAAAAGTTAGTGTTGAAGAAGACGAAGATGATTACGAAGAAATATTTGATGAAGCGGATAATCCAGAATTGGATGAAATAAATGAAGATTACTTAAATGAAGCATCTAATTGATGCTTTTTGCGTGTCAACAAAAAAAAGTTGACATGCACTATTAATTATGATAAATTATTTGTAGCTTAAAGAAGGAGGAAAGATTATGGCTGTAAAATTAAGATTAAAAAGAATGGGTGCTAAGCAAAAACCGTTTTATCGTATTGTAGCTGCTGATTCAAGAAGTCCAAGAGATGGACGCTTTATTGAAACTGTTGGTACTTACAATCCCATTGCTAATCCTGCTGAAGTAAAAATTGATAAAGAATTAGCATTAAAATGGCTAGGTAATGGAGCAGAACCAACTGATACTGTTAAGACACTTCTAAAAAAAGAAGGCATTATTGAAGAATTTAATGCATCAAAGATAAAAAAAGGTAAGTAAAATGAATATTGTTGAATACACTGACTTTTTAGTTAAATCTTTAGTTAAAGAACCTGATTTAGTAAAAGTAGAAGAATTTGATTCTGATGAAGATACAAAAATCATTGAAATTATAGTTCCCGAATCAGAAATGAAAAATATTATAGGTAAAAATGGCAAGAACGCTAGTAGTTTAAGAACAATTATTCAAGCTTTTGCTTTAGCTAAAGGTCTTAAAAAAGTTAAAATTAATATTGATGCTTATTAGTGCTGGTAAAAAAACCAGTACTTTTTTTGTAAATTTTTTAAAAAAAACAAATTGAAGAAAAAAATAATATATGTTAATATTAAAATAGAAAGGAGAATAGAAATGAAGAAAAGAAATATTTTCTTAGTTGGTCTACTTGGAATGTTTGGTCTTCCTCTTGCCGTAGATGCTGCAACAGTATGTGCTGATGGTTGTGATTATACTGATTTAGCTACTGCTATTGCCGCAGCTGAAGCTGGAGAAACTATCACTCTAAATGAAGATGTTACTCTTTCAAGTAAGGTAGTAATTGACGAAAAAATTACTCTTGATTTACATGGTTTTGATATTACTGGTAGCGATCAATATGTATTAGAATTTAATGCTAAAGATACTGATTTTACATTAACTGATAGTACTGCTACTGCTGGTACAATTACTGGTGCTCAAAGAGGAATATTAGTTACTGCTGGTACTTTAACTCTTGATAAAGTAACTGTAACAAGTGTTGATAGAACAATCCAAATTAATCCATTAGCTGACGGCGGCGCTGCAAAAGTTATTATGGAAGGAGGTAAGGTCGAATCTACTGGAACAAACGCAACTAGAACTATTATGCTTTGGGGTAATAATATTGCAGGTAATGCTTCATTAGTAGTAAATGGTGGCTAAATCATTGCTCCAATTTCATCTGACAATTCTGCTGCAATTAACCTAGGTAGTGCAAATGCTGCTGGTAATACAGTAGAAATTAATGGTGGTGCTATTACTGGTCATAACGGCATTCGTCTTTATGGTAATGGTGAATTAGGCATGACTGTTTTGACTATGAATGGTGGAAGCGTTAATGCTGTAAATGCTGGTATAATTCAATCTGGTAATGATGGAACAGAAAATACTGAAATCTATCTATATGGTGGAAGTATTACTGCTGAACCTAAAGAAGGATCTGCAACCGTTGGTGGAGATGCTGTAGCAATTCATCATACTCAATCTGGTATTCTAGTTATTGGTAAAGAAGACGGTACTGGCCCTACATTAACTGGTGAAACTGGTGTTGCTCTAAAAGAAGGTACTGTTACAGTAAACGGTGGTACAATTAAAGCTACTGGTGAATACCGTGAAGTAGCCTTAGCTCGTGAAGACGGAACTGAAGATACCGGCGCTGCTATAAGTATTACAAGTAATGCTGCTTTTGCTGGTGGAGTAGCTCTAACAGTAAATGGCGGTACACTTGAAAGTGCTAATGGTAATGCTTTATATGAAGGTATTGCTGAAGATGAAGACGGTACACCAGCTGCTTTAGAATCATATGTAAGCGCTATTAAAGTAGATGGCGGTTCATTTGTTGGTGCTGAAGGAAAAGACAGTGTGGCTGCAACAGCTTATCCTGAAGAAAAATTCATAAATGGTGGACAATTCTCTAGTGATGTATCTAAAAACTTAACTAGCGACGTAAAACTTGTTCAAGATGAATCAGGAAATTATGTTGTTGAAACAGTTGATTCTGAAATTACTGAAACACCTAGTGAACCAGAAATTGAAAATCCAAGCACTAACGATAATGTTTTAACTTATATAGTTATTGGTTTAATCGCTGTTGCTGGAATTATCGGAACAACTCTTTATTTGAAAAAAAGTAAAGTTAGATAATTTAAGTTTAATAGGGAGATGATAAGTGATTTTATCATCTCTTTTAATATGTAATAAAGTTTTACTAAATTAATATAATTAAATACATTTTTGTAAACTTCCACATAACATACTGTCAATAGTTTTTGAAAATGTCTCAAAAAAAATTAAACATTAACGGGAAAATATTCTCGTTTTTGTTTGTGATTTT
>CALVVI010000010.1 GCA_944363815.1 uncultured Bacilli bacterium
CCTAAATAATTCCAATAATTCGTATTTAAATTTATTGTATTAAATTCACTTGTTGTCCAGTTATTTGATCCATACCTATTTACACTTGTATCATTATTCCACCAATAAGTTGCTATAGTACTTGTATCCATACTTCCTTTATAATATAACGTACCACTTGAATATGCACCATAATAATCTCTACCATCTGTTCCTAGCATATCACTTGTTGTATAATCACTCTTTATTAATTTTATTTGATAATTACTATCCTTATCATCATCAAATAAGCCTATTATACGATATAAATTATCATTGGCACATGTTCCTTCGCTTTCTGCTCCAGGACCAAAGCACACATAATTATTTGGATTTGCTCCGCTATATCTATATGAATTATCTTGTGCTCCATTTGCTAAATCGGCATCATGATGGTAAAGACCCGTATATTTACTATCTTTAGCAGTTGTATTAAGAAGAACTACACAATCAGCTAAATTTCCTCCATCTGGACATACATCTGCTATGCTAGTTAAAATTTTTTCTTCTTGTATTATTAAATTTGCACTAAATGTCTTTCCTGTATTTGCATTTTGGTCACTATCTAAATTTGCAAATATTACTTCTATTTGCCATTCTTGAGTAACTGTACCTGTTGATGTTATTTCGTAATTATCTGCTATGGTTATGAGTCCGGTTGCTGTTGTTATATCAAATCCTGTTTCTCCTCCACTTGTTTTTCTTTCTAAAGAACCAAGTGTTGTTACTTCTGCACCATCTGGATCTGTTATTTTTAATAATAATTCTGCTTGTTCATCATCTGTTGTATATCCAAAATCATTACTTGTAATATCTAAATATACATAATAATTTCTAGTTGCAGTATTTGTTGCATTATTCGCCGTTAATGTAGCACTTGCTGTTGTACTTCCACTTTTATTAGGCATATCTTGGCCAAAATCTTCTTGATTTGCTGTTAAATTAATAGACCCACCTATTTGAAATGATAAGTTATCAGTTGTAGCAGTTTGAACATTAACATTGGTATTTCCGGAACCTCCACCTTGAGCTTGAAAGTAAGCGAATGTTGCTCCAATTACTACAACTATTAATGTAATTATAGCTACAGCTGATAACACTAGCGCTTTCTTTTCATTAGCTTTTTTCATAACAATCAATCCTTCCCTACATTAAATACAGTATAACAAACAAGTAAAAAGTTTCTTGTCGAATTATGTATTATAATTAAAAAATTGTAAAAACTACTTACTGTACTATAAATTAATTATAAAAAAATTATTAAATATTTAAAAGTAGTCAAAATGATATCAGATGACTACTAGTAAATTTGCTATCAAATTGGTATCATTCTTAGTAGAAGTTAGTAGGTGTAGTATATGAAATTGATTAATCCCTATCCATTAAGAATTGATGAAGAGTTAATGGAAGAATTAAAAGAAATGGCTGAAGCTCATTCCAGAAGTGTTAATAAGGAATTAGAATATCTTATTAAAATGGCTATAAGAAAATATAATCAGGAAAAGGGTAATGAAGCTAGGCGCAAAAAAAAGACAAGTTAATTATCTAGCTTGTCTTTTAATATTTCTTTAGTTAATATAGGATTAGCTTTTCCTCTGGTTTCTTTCATAACTTGCCCAACAAAGTAATCAAATAGATTAGTTTTGCCATTTTTATATTCTTCTATTTGTTTACTATTATTATTTAAAATATTGGTAATTATTTCTTCTAAAGCACCTTTATCTGATATTTGAGCTATATCCTTACTTATATAACTACTTGGTACTTTTTCTTCATCCAATGCTTTAAAGAATATTTCCTTGGCTTGCTTAGAAGAAATAGTTCCTTTATTAAGTTCATCAATTATTTGTTTTAATAGTTTGGGCGTTAAGAAAAATTCCTTAATACTAATATCTTCTTTACTTAGATAAGCTATTATATTAACAATTAACCAATTGGCGGCAACCTTAGCATCTATTCCTGAATTGACACATTCATCAAAATAGTCAGCATAACTTTTATCTTTTATAATAATATTTGCATCATATTCACTCAAGTGCCAAGAATTTATATATTTATTTTTTCTTTCTCTAGGAAGTTCAGGAATATCTTTTTTAATTTCTTCTAACCAGGAATTATCAATCTTATATTTGGGAATGTTAGGTTCTACAAAATATTTATAATCGATTGCATCAACTTTTCCCCGCATTCTCTTAGTTGTTCCCGTCTCTTCATCGAATCTTCTAGTTTCTTGAACTACTTCAGCATACCTACCGGCATCTTTAAGTTCACTTTGTCTTTTAATTTCATAATTAATTGCTTCAAATACATTAGCAAAAGTATTAACATTTTTAATTTCGACTTTTGTTCCTAATTCTTTAGCATCTTCATCCATAATAGAAACATTGACATCACATCTTATTTGCCCTTTTTGAGTATCAGCATCAGAAACATCACAATATTGATAAATTCGCCGCATTTCTTCTAAAAAAGCTACTGCTTCTTCAGCTGAATTAAAACAAGGTTCAGTAACAAGTTCTAATAATGGAACCCCAGAACGATTGTAATCGATTAAAGAAGCATCTGAAAAATGTTCTAAAGCTGCTGAATCTTCTTCTAGATGAATATCATGAATTAATATGTCTTTTTCATAGCCGTTACAATTAATTGTAATGTGGCCATCAATTCCAATTGGACTATGCATTTGGGTTATTTGATAACCCTTAGGTAAATCGGGATAATAATAGTTTTTCCGATCAAAGTAAAGATATTCTGGCTGCTTGCAATTTAAAACTATACTCATAAGTAAAGCTTTTCTTACGCATTCTTTATTAACCACTGGTAGAGTTCCTGGAAAAGCCATATCTAGGGCTTGAACATTAATATTAGCTATTTCACTATATTCATTACAGGCATTTGAAAATACTTTGGAATTACTTTTTAATTCACAATGCATTTCTAAGCCAATTACTGCCTTATATTTACTCATATTTATCACCTGCAATCATTCCTTTATAATTCATAGTAGCTTCTAAAGCATAAGCGATATTTAAAATATTAGCATCATCATAACAATCACCAGTAATATTCACCCCAACTGGTAATTTACTAACAAAACCATTAGGAATCGTAATTGATGGGAAACCTCCGAAATTACCAATTTGCAAATGTTCTTCAAGTATTGCAGTATCACTGGCATTAATTTCATCTTTAGATCCATCAATATATGGTGCTCCCCCCGTTGAGACTGGTAAAATAAGGCCATCATAAGTTTTAAATAATTCTTTCATTTTATCAACAATTAATCTTCTAACCCTCTGAGCATTGACGAAATATCTTTCTTGATTTTCCTTTTGTAAAATATAAGAACCTATTACAAATCTTCTTTTAATAAGGGGAGAAAATCCTTTAGTTCGGTGATCCTTCATCATTTCTGTCACATTATCTCCCTTACCTCGAGGGCCAAAGATAATACCTGTTAAATTGGACATATTACTTGTTGCCTCAGCACAAGACAAGCAAACATATACACTTGGAATAGCATTAAGCAAGGTTTTATCAATACTTACCTCATCAACGCTAACACCAATACGTTCTAAATTTTTAATAGTCTTTCTAAAATTACTTAGATGTTCTTTTAGCTCCTTTGAAAGATCGGGATAATTACTTTCATCAACGATTTCCTTGATAAAAAATAGTTTTTTCCCAGCAACATTTCCATTCAAAGAATTGGCTAAAGAAATATCTTGCGAATCCCAACTAGTTTGATCAAGTTCATCGCAACCTTTCATCGCATCAACTACAATTGCTGCATCTTCAACACTTCTTGTTAAAACACCACAATGATCTAAACTAGAGGCAAATGGGAAAAGGCCATACCTGGAAATCATACCATAAGTTGGCTTATAGCCAACAATTCCACAAAAAGCAGCTGGTTTCCGAATAGAATCTCCAGTATCACTTCCCAAAGCATAAGGGTATACTCCTGCTGCAACTGCTGCGGCAGAACCACTTGATGAACCCGCACACATCCGCTTTACATCCCAAGGATTACGAATAACTCCTGTATGAGCAGTTGTTCCAGTTCCTCCCATACCAAATTCATCTAAGGCAGTTTTATTTACAGGAACTGCTCCATGGATTCTTAAATTTGCTACTGCAGTTGCATCAAAAAAAGGAACATAATCTCTTAAAGTATTACTAGAACCAGTCGATAAAATACCTTTAGTTGAATAATTATCTTTTATACCAAAAGGTATCCCTGAAAGCACATCATCAGTAACTTGAGTAGATAAAGCATCATCCACAATTGTGACAAAAGCATTACATTTTTCTTGAATTTCATGGGATTTTTGTAAAGATTCTTTAATTAGTTCTGCACTTGTAACTTCCCCACTTTTTAATAATTCATGTAACTTTTTAATACCTAATTCAACCATTAATCCACCACCTTTGGTACAACTACTTCTCTATCTTCATAATTATCACAATTTTTTAGTAAATCTGTTATTGGAACTGATTCTCCTGCCACATCATCCCTTAAAACATAACAAAAATCATCTAAAGCATGAGTCATTGGTTCTACATCCTTAATATTGGGAATATTAGCAATTATTTGCATATTAGCATCAATTATATCAAATTCTTTTAATACCAAGTCGTTTTCTTCAGGAGTCAAACCAATCAATAATTTATTGGCATAATCATCAACCATTTCTTTTGTAAATCTACTCATCTGTTTCCTCCTTAGTCCGAACATTCTTTATTCTTGTTCTTTTATATTCTCTTTCACTACTTGCAACAGGATTTATTTTTTTACTAATATAAGCTCCCGCCAAGAAAGCTGCAGAACCATAATTAATTTCATCAGGTAGCTCGTGAACTATCCTTTTTATTGATTCTGGAATATCATATTTTTGGCTATCAACATTTGCTTGAGCATCTTCTAAATATTCATGAAATAAATTGATTCCCATATCTAAATCATTTCTAGCTAAATCAGCATAAAATTGGGAATACGGGTTAGATAATTCTTTAATTAACTCTCTATTTTCAAGCATTTTTCTATGCGTATCTTCTCCATTTAAACGTTTACTTACTCGCACAATCATGTCTCTAAACAAATATGTTCCCACCATATCTAATGAGTATCCACTTTGTTCTAATAATTCTAAAACTTGCATACTTAATAAAGTATCAGCATCTAAATTATCAAATAGACCATCTTTATATTTTGCATATTTAATTTTTTCTATTTCTAAATTGTTCATATTATTCCTTCTTATCTACTTATTTTTTCTTCCCGATCAACCAACCCGTTACGAAATTCAATTTCCAAAAGTCCTTTTCCCATGATTCCGTAAACTAATCCTTCTAAAAGAGCCTTTTTATCCATTTTTGACCACCGCAATTTATACTGAGGCATATATATATCCACAAATTCTCTTAAAAATTCTCTAATAGTTCTGCCATTGCCTTCCCTAAATGGATGAACATCGGTTAAACTGTAGTAAAATTTCGCTATAAAAGAAACACATTGCTGATAAGATTGACACTTCAAAATATCTTCTTGCATTTCCCTTAAAATGGCATTTAATCTAAATTCTATCTCTTTAGAATTAACAAACGTCGTATATCTATGCATTTCCACATTTCGAAATTCTCCAGCAAAATAATAAATATCTTCAAATAAATATTTGTGTATTGTCCGAAAATGTTCAACGTCAAAATTTCCTGCAATAGGATTATCGTAAAGCTCTAATAATTTTTGAAATGTAATATCAGCTTCTACTTGTTGTAATTCTTCTTCATTAGTTATACCTAATTTGTTTTTAAATACTGTTGTCCCTGGTATATAATACTCATTCCACTTTATTTCGCCTTCGTCCATCATCTTTATCACCTTTTTTTCTTTTCAATGTATTTTCTTCATCTAATAAAATATTGTCTAATATTTCTTCACTAACATATAAATTTTCTATTTCTAAACTAGCTTTAGCTTCTTCAATAGCTTCTTTTTTACTGCATTCATTCATAATTATTCTCCCAATATGGTATCAATTCTTTGATGCAAATCTAAAATAGTTCCATTATTATCTACAAAATAATCAGCATACGCTATTGGACCAGCCTTAGCAATATTTTCAATTTCTGATATATCTCGTGCTTTAGCTTCCTCTTTAGTAAATGGTCGTAGTTTTCTTTTACTAAGGCGTTCATAGCGAATATCTTTATCAGCAACAATTGCTATTACAGTCACTTGTTTTCCAAACTCATTTTGTAATATTTTAAGTTCGTCCCAAGAATATAAGCTTTCAACTACAATATTTTGAGATTTCACACTTTTAATTTTAGGAATATTTAGTTGTGCAAAAACACCCATCCCATGTTCTTTTCGCAAACTTTCCCGCATTTGTCTTTCACTTTCTGGAGTAGCAGGAATCCCTCTTTTTTCTAATTCATCAAAGGTTATTGCCCCAAAATAAATTCGTTCATAACCAAGAGATTCTAAATAATCACAAGTAACTGACTTGCCAACTCCACACATACCAACCACTACTACAATATTTTTCATAAAAAACCTTTCTTTTAAAACTCACAATTTCCTGGTGTTCTATAATATGGAATTACATCTCTTATATTTTCCATTCCCGTTAAATACATAATTAGTCTTTCAAAGCCTAAACCAAAGCCAGAATGAACACAAGTACCATATTTTCTTAAATTTACATACCAATACATATCATCAGGATTCATATTAAGTTCTTTCATTCTCGCAACTAATTTGTCATAAGATTCTTCTCTTTGCGAACCACCCATTAATTCACCAACTTCTGGAAGCTCTAAATCTACTGCAGCAACAGTCTTACCATCAGCATTTTGTTTCATATAATACGCTTTAATATCTTTTGGCCAATCAGTAATAAATACTGGGCCATCAAAATACTCAGTTATGTATTTTTCATGTTCTTTAGCCAAGTCTTCTTCATAAGACGGTTCAAACTCCCATTTGCATTTAGATTCCTTTAAAATATCGATTACTTCTTTATGAGATATTCTAGTAAATTTACTATTTACTAATTTAGTTAATTTTTGAACTAAACCTTTTTCCACAAATTTATCCAAAAATTCCATTTCATCTTTTCCATTGGTTAAACAATAATTAACTATATATTTAAGCATATCTTCTTCTATATCCATAAGACCATTTATATCACAAAAAGCAATTTCAGGTTCAACCATCCAAAACTCTGACATATGAGTTTTAGTGTTTGAATTTTCTGCTCTAAATGCCGGGCCAAAAGTATAAACTTTGGAAAAAGCCATAGCAAATGTTTCACCTTCAAGTTGTCCAGACACGGTAAGACCTGTAGGCTTACTAAAAAAATCTTTACTATAATCTACTTCTCCATTTTTGGCAACACGTTCTAAATCTAAAGTAGTAACTTGGAACATTTCGCCAGCCCCTTCACAGTCATTAGCAGTAATAATTGGAGTATTAACATAAACATAGCCTCTATCTCCAAAATATTTGTGAATCGCTTGCGCTGCTAAGGAACGAATGCGAAATACCGCTTGAAACATGTTAGTTCTTGCTCTAAGATAAGCTTGTTCTCTTAAAAATTCATTAGTATGTCTTTTAGGTTGAATTGGATAGTCTTCAGGACAATTTCCTAGTACCTTAATTTCTTTTGCCTTTACTTCAACATCTTGATTTCCGCTAGATTTAACTAATATCCCTCTAACTTCTAATGCACAACCAACTAATAATTTAGCAATTTTCGTAAAATCTGGCAGCGTATTTTCATAAACAATTTGTAAATGTTTAAAACAAGTTCCATCGGAAAAATCAATAAATCCAAACTCTTTTTGGGGACGATGATTTCTAATCCAACCACTAACTGTAATTTCCTTATCTATTAATTCATCTTTTTTATCTAATATTTCCTTTATAACCATAATTATTTCTCCTTTTAAATATTTCCCATAATCCAATCTACAATTTCATCTTCACTAATTTTTATTTCTTCTTTCGTCACATTATCTTTGACATTTATTAAACCTTTTTGTAAATCATCATCGTTAAGAATAAATAAAAATTTTGCATGATTATTATCAGCAGCCTTAAATTGCGATTTCAAACTCAAACCATTATCATTTATTTCTGTAATAATATTATTAAGTCGTAAGTTTTGAGCTAATCTTAAAGCTTGAATTTTTTCTTCTTCACTAACTGCCATAATATAAACATCAACTGCGTTATCCAATTTTCTAACATCAATAATATCTAATAACTTTAAAATTACTCTATCTATTCCTAAAGCAAAACCTACCGCAGGCATATCAGGCCCACCTAGATTTTTAACTAAGTGGTTATATCTGCCACCGCCCCCTAAAGCTAAGGAATCACTTTCTAATACGTATTCCCATACATTTTCATCATAATAATCAAGCCCCCGAACAATGCTTTCATCAACCTCATAATTAATTTCTAAAAAGTTCAAATAACTCTTTAATTTTTCAAACCTGTCTTTACTTTCTTGGCTTAAATAGTCACTTATATTCGGAGCATTTTTTATAATATCCTTATCTTTATCAACTTTACAATCAATTATTCTAAGAGGATTTGTCTCTAATCTTTTTTGACAATCACTACATAATTCATTAATGTGCGGTTTAAAATAATCTACTAAAGCATTAGTATAATCCACTCTTGACTGAGCATCTCCTAAAGAATTGATTTTAACAGTTATATCTAACCCTAAATCACTCAAAAAATAGTATCCTAAACTAATTACTTCAGCATCACTCATGACATCATTAGAATTAAACACTTCCACACCGAATTGGATAAATTCTCTATATCTACCAGCCTGAGGTCTTTCATAACGATACATCGTTCCATTATAATATAGTTTAATAGAGTCGTTACGATTTCCATATAATTTGTTTTCAATTAAGCTTCTAACAACACCAGCAGTTCCTTCTGGTCTTAATGTTATGTCCCTTTCTCCCCGATCTTTAAAATCATAAGTTTCTTTTGTGACAATATCAGTTCCTTCACCAACAGTGCGATGAAATAATTCACTTGCTTCAAAAATCGGTGTTCTAATAAATTCATAATTATAATTATTCATATAAGCCATAAATTCATTACTTAAATAAGTATATATTTTTCCATTTACCCCTGTTAAATCGTAAGTGCCTTTTGGTTTAGTTATCATTATCTATCATCCTCTCAAAAAACTATATCCTTGATTAACAAATACTAATATTTGTCGTATCATTTCTTTTTTTATCTGTTTTTATTATAAACTATTTGTTTTTATTTTTAAACCCTCAAACATTTTTTTCTCTTTTTAAAGTAATTACTGGTGCCTCATTAATCATCAGAGGTGTATATGTTGTATCAACATAATAACCATATTTTTGTAACTTTTCTAATTTAATTATTTGTTTGATTATGTATCTTCGAAATCTAAAATCGCTTAAATATTCATCACCATAACATCTGCAAGTTTGAATACATATGTCTTTTGGTTCTTCTAAAACTCTATTAACTATCACTTCAAACGCTTCACAAGGGCAATGGGCAATTAATAAATCATATGGACTTATATCAGTTTCCATTGTAAATTTATTTTTAATTTGTTTAACTCCTCGAACAGGCAAATTAAGAAGTCTTGGGTCCATACAGCTAATATTATTTGGTTTAATTATTTTCTCAATCAAATAAGCTAAGCCAGGTATTAAACCACTTGCAATTTCTAAAACCTTGCGTTCCTTCAAATCTGGAAACTTATTAAATAAACAAGTTATATAACAAGTATAAAAGTTAAAATCCGTCATATATTTTTGCGGAAACAAATATGCATATATTTCTGCCATAAAATCAAATTGATAAACTTCATCTAAAGAAAAATGATTATCAAAAAAATCTTTTACTCCTTGAGGGAACTTATCATAATTATCCATTAAAAACTTTATAAATTTTTCTCTATCATTACTATTTAATTTAAACACAACCATACCCCCAGCATATTTATTTATCTATGCTTATACCCAATTCTTTTAATTGGGTAGAATCTACCACATTTGGACAATCACTCATTAAATCACTAGCACTTGCAGTTTTTGGAAAAGCTATAACATCACGAATATTATCAGTTCCTACCAAAAGCATTGTCAAACGATCTAAGCCAATCGCTAGCCCACCATGCGGAGGAGTTCCATATTTTAAAGCATCAACGAAGAATCCGAATTTTCCTTTTATTTGTTCATCAGTTAATTCTAAGGCTTTAAATACTTTTTCTTGAACCTTTTCATCATGAATACGGATAGACCCACCACCAGCTTCGTACCCATTGATTACAATATCATAGGCCTTAGAATAGCAATTTCCTTTATCAGTTAAAAGTTTATCTATATCACCATCTTTCGGAGAAGTAAATGGGTGATGCATTGCCATATAACGGCCTTCTTCTTCACTCCACTCAAATAAAGGGAAATCTGTTACCCATAACAATTTATAATCACTTTGATTAATCAAGTTTAAATCTTTAGCAATTTTACAACGTAAAGCCCCCAAAGCGGTTTTGCAAATATTATATTTATCACTAACAATAAATAAGATATCTTTTTCATCTAACAAAGCATTAATTTTATCTACTTCCTCAGATTTTAAATTTTTAACTAATGAGCCATTTAGTCCTCCATCTTTTTTTATATAGGCTAAACCTGATGCTTTATAAGTTTTAACAAACTCGGTTAATTTATCTATTTCTTTCCGCGAATATTTGTCACTTTCGCCTTTGACAATTATGCCATTAATAATGCCTCCATCTTGTAAGCATTTATGCAAAAATTCGATATTAGTATTAGCAAAAATAGCATTTAAATCTTGGATTTTCATATCGAAACGTAAATCTGGTTTATCAGAGCCATAATATTTTATAGCATCATCATAAGGCATCCTTAACAGTGGTAATTTTACTTCAATCCCTTTAACACATTTAAATACATGCGCAATTAATTTTTCAGTTAAATTCATGACATCATCAACTGATGCAAAACTCATCTCCATATCGATTTGGGTAAATTCTGGTTGGCGATCAGCCCGTAAGTCTTCATCCCGAAAGCACTTAGTAATCTGAAAATAACGCATTATTCCCCCAACCATCAATAATTGTTTAAATATTTGTGGTGATTGCGGAAGCGCATAAAATTTCCCTTTATTTACTCTTGAAGGTACCAAATAATCCCTCGCCCCTTCCGGAGTACTTTTACATAAAACCGGAGTTTCAACTTCAATAAATCCTTCTTTGTCCAAAAAGTTTCGCACAGCCATTGTAATTTGATGTCTAACAACTAAATTGTTACTTAAGGTATTTCGTCTTAAATCTAAATAACGATATTTAAGCCGCGTATCTTCTAAAGCAGTCGTATTATCACTAATTTCAAATGGTAATTCTAAAGATTTATTTAAAATAATTAAATCATTGACATCGACTTCAATTTCTCCGGTAGGAATATTTTTATTTGCTTTTTCCCGAGCAACAATTACTCCTTTTACTCTTATTACAAATTCACTTTTTAAAGTATTAGCAATCGTATACATAGAACTATCAGGTCTAATTACCAGTTGCATAATCCCACTTCTATCTCGAAGGTCAACAAAAATTACCCCCCCTAAATTACGGACTTTAGCAACCCAACCATTTAATAAAATTTCTTCTCCAACATTTTTAATATTATAATCCGTATTAAGTTTCATTATAATCATCCTTCCTTTAAAGAAAAAAGACCCTATAACTTAAGGACGGTATTACCGCGGTGCCACCTTAATTCATAGAATCTATGCTCTTTATTCGTTAACGCCGAAACTTGCGTAAATTTATTACTCTACTCATCTTCCTTAAGTTCATTTTACTAATTTTCACCAACCATTAGCTCTCTTTAAAAAATTCCTCAAGTACTCAAATAGAAAATTTATGTACTTAATATACAACAAATATTAGTTATTGTCAAATTTAGTTCGCTTTAAAGTTCGAGCCTTTTCTATCCCTTCTCCAATTGAGATATGTAAATTTTTTTCGATATCTTCAATAAAAAGCTGCGTACGCTTCCAAGCAAAATATCTATCTTTTGAATCATCTGCCATTCTTAATGCCGTCAAATCCAAGATCTTTTTGCGATAGTCATTGGCACTTCTCAAATTCAAATCCAAAGAATTAATATTCTTTTGAAGCGCACGATGAATTTCCGAAAGTACCAATGGATCATCAAAATCTACTTGCCATTTACCGATTAAACTTCTATAAGAATAACTCACATTAAGCTTTCCCCCAAGTATTTGCTCTAAAGTTTTATCAAAACATATGGCTTCTAAAGAGTCTAGATCATAGCAAACATACAAATGTCCATCTCGAGCGCTGATATCATCCTTATTAACTTTAACATAATATTGTAAATCACAACTTTGGATAATATCAGTCAAAAAGCAATATTGATTATATGTTAAACGATTCATCAATTGGTCAAACGTCATATGCTCTGATAACGCTTCAACTTGTTCTTTCATCTCTGGATCGGGAGGATTATTGCAAGCCAGATAAGAATCATCTAATATAAAGTCCGGATATTTTAGTTCATACCAAAAAACCAATTTATCCATTAAATCTTGAAGCTCCTCTATAGTAATCTCTGGTATATATCCCATTTTTTCTTTTAATTCTAACCATGCTTCAATTTTTTCATTTGTAGCTAAATCATATTCTTTATTACATTTTTTCATTTAAGTCATCCTTTCTTTTTAAATTATTATTTATATTCAAAATTACCAGAGGCAATATTGTAAATAAACAAATTGCATAAGGCAAAACATATCTAAAATATGTATTTGCTGGTCCTGCTACATTCATAAGAATAAGGGAAAATGCCGGAAGAAGCATTATAATATACTTTTTCTTTTTTTGTAAAATAAACACTACTAGCAAGAATAGATAACTCCAAGTATAAAAGCCACAATTAACAATTAAATTAACCCCCGGAATATATTTAAATACTTCACTATAGCCTTGAATAAATCCTCGCGCCGGCTCTAAGGAATCAATAAAATGATAATTGAAACCTGCTTCTGGCAACTTTTCGTTCAAAGTATTATACACATACCACCGATAAGTCGCCGGATAAAAATAGCCATAAACATTACTAATTGTTGCATTTATATAAGTTTCTGGATGCTTAATAAGCATACCCGCCCAGACTTTAAAATAATCCATAAGTTCTTCATTAGTAGCATACTTATTATATTCATTTTTTACTTTATCAGAAAGTATTGGATTATATCTACTAGCTAAAGTATCATAAGTAAGTATGACATCGATAGCTTCTTTTTCTTCTTCTGTAACCTCATCACCATGATACTTTACATACCGAGCCGTTTGTTGAAAAGGAATTGATAGCATTTCCCGAATACTGGTGTTAGGAATTTCTAAATAAGTTAATAATTTACCATAACCAAAATTAAATATTAAAGCTCCTAAAGAAAGAAATAGTATTTGTTTAAATAATTTTCTTTTAACAATAATTGCAAATGGTAAACTAAGCATTATTAAATAAATACCATTATTTCTAAATAAAATAACTAATAATATTATCAATATAAATACTAAATAATCTTTAAATTTATATTCATACTTTATAAATTGATATAGTTTTATTACATATAATAATACAAACATCGAAAAAAGTGTATCTTTGACGGCAGTTATAGCATATAAAGGAAAATACGGAATAATCATATAACAAAGTAAAATGATTAGTAAGTATTTTCCCTTCAATCCCTCTTTATACAAAAAATATAACGAATAACTAAGAGTTAATGCAACTATTATTACTTGTAAAAATGTATATAAAAACAAGCCAAAATTGACATTACCAAAAGCTAAACCAACTTTAAATAAATTACCTAAAAGTAAAGTATGGACTATCGGATTAAAATTAGTTAATGTAATATTTTCATTTAAAACAACTATGCTATCTAAATATCTAGTATGCATTCCCAAAACTTCTTTTATTTGATTAGCATTATCATAATTTATTACCCCTGGATAAAAGATAATTAAATATATACCATAAATTATCAATAAACTAATAAAACTAAATAAGAAAGGATGTTTTAAAAATATGTTTTTTATTTTATTCGTTTTTTCTTTAAATACACCATCAACTATATAATAATAAATTGTATTTAACAAATATTTAAAGAAGAAATAAAATCCAATAAATTTTATAACTGTAACTAATATATGAATATTACTATTTAAAACTAAGCTAGGAGTATAATTAGTATCATAACTATATCCTAAAATCATAAGTATAGTAAATATTAAACTTAATATATTTATACTTTTATAATTGCCTTTTTTAAAAACTTTTAAATATAACAAATATAATATTGGCAAGACAATAACCATAGCAATTATTTCATATATTTCGTAATCAAAACTTATCCCTTTATCAGTTAATTTAATATACATAGCTATAAAACTAATTACTGGCAAAATATATTTAACTAACTTTACCTCAGTTTTATTTTCATTAAAAATAAATTTCTTTTGAATAAAAAAGTTAACTACAAATATTAAAATATCTACAAAAAATTTAATAACTGTAGCATAAATAGGAATAATACTAACAACTGTATCTACTATAATTGCTGACAATGTAATATTAATAACTACTAAGCCAAAATATTGCCAAACAGTATTGTCCTTTTTATCTTCGCGTTTTTTATATCTAAATACTTTGTATTTATTAATTAAATAATTAATAAATGATGAAAGTGCCCGTGCTGTATAGGAAGCTAAAATTATTGCAGCACTAAAGCCATCAAATACCCATAAAAACAAGCTAAATAAGGCTAGATCAAGAAAAAAAGAAATGCCTGCTGAAATAATATAAGTTATATAAACATAATACTTTTTAAATAAATCTTTAATCTTTTTCATGATATTTTGCTAATTCCTTTTTAAGTATTCCTACTTCTTGGGTTAAAGTAGTAATTTTTTCTTTTTGACTTGATAAAAATTTTGTTAAAACAAATGATATAATCATTAAAATGATAAAGCCAAAGAAAAATATCATATTAGATATAACTTCAAAACCAATAAAATTAGTAATACTTCCTAATATTGGGGTTGAAATTAAAGCAATAATCATTAGTATTATATAAGAAAACCACATAAGGGAATATTGCAAAGATAATTTTCTTTTAAATATATTATAAAATATATAAAAACCAAAAACTAAACAAAATATTATTAAAAATATTATTAATCTAATGCTCAATTTAATCATCTCCTTTAGTAGAAATATCTGCAATAATTATAGCTAATATTACTTTTATCATATAATAAATTGATTTAAATCCATTAATTGAACTCTTACCAGTTTTTCGTTTGTGCATTATAACTGGTATTTCCCTCACCTTATATTTCATTTTTAAAACTTGAACTAAGGAATCAGGTTCAGGATAATCAACCGGATAATTATTAGCAAAATAGGAAATAAGTTTTTTATTACAAGCTCGATAACCACTAGTTACATCATATATTTTAACACCAGTGCAAATCTTTATTATTCCTGAAAGTAAATTTATACCCATTCGTCTTAATTTACTCGATTTAAATTCACTTAAATCTCCAACAAAACGAGAACCAATAACTAAATCATTACCTTTTTTAATATTAGTTACTAAATCAGGAATAAAGCTTGCATCATGTTGATTATCACCATCAAACTGGATAGCAATATCATAATCATGATAAAAAGCATATTTATAACCAGTTTGGACAGCTCCACCAATTCCTAAATTACAAGGCAAATCAATAAAATTCAATTTGTTTTTTATCAAAACTTCTCTAGTTTTGTCTTTTGATCCGTCATTAACAACAATATAATCGAGCATGAAATCCTTAGTTTTTACTTTCTTAATATTCTCAACCACACTTAAAATACTTTTCTCTTCGTTATAAGCCGGAATAATCATCAATACTCTTTGCATTTTATACCTCCAACAAAATGGTTACTGGGCCATCATTTAATATAGAAACTTCCATATCAGCTCCAAAAACACCCGATAAAGTTTTGACATACCTATTTAATTCCATATTAAAGCTTTCATATAATTTTATAGCTTCTTTACCATTTAAAGCCTTAATATATGAAGGCCTATTCCCTTTAGTGGCATCTCCATATAAAGTAAATTGAGAAATTGATAATATTTGGCCCCCGACATCTAAAATAGATTTGTTCATAACACCATTCTCATCATCAAATATTCGCAAATTAACTATTTTTTTAGCTATTTTTTCAATTTCCTTTTCGGAATCACCTTCAGTAAACCCTACCAACAAAACAAGGCCAAAAGGAATTTCATTAACTAATTTACTATCAACTTCAACC
Source organism: uncultured Bacilli bacterium (assembly GCA_944363815.1). GTDB lineage: Bacteria > Bacillota_I > Bacilli_A > RF39 > UBA660 > Onthocola_B. Next base: position 16,465 of record CALVVI010000010.1, read on the forward strand.
TTACTATATTTACTGCGCTGCACTACCACTCTCATCATTTAACTCCCTTGCTAAAATTTTCTTTATCTCTAACCAATTATTAACCCGTATTACCCCTAAACTGTGTAAATACTCATCATCTAAACCCTTATTATGATAAGCAGTAAATAACAACTTAATTTTGGCATTTTGCAAATTATCCAATCTATCATCGATTTTTATATCACAATTAAGTAAAGATTTGTTATTAATAAATATATAATTCTCAGGTGGTATAAATGGTAAATTTTTATACAAATAATTATGTTTATGAAAAAGTATAATACCACATTCTTTTGGTATTTCTCTAATGATATAAGAAGTAGCAATATAAATATCATAATATTTTCGTAAATATTTTAATACTTCTTTAACATTAGGAATTAATGTCGAATAATCATATTGATTTTTTGTAATAAAGTATTTAAAAAATCCATCCTTATCATTTACTAAATCTTGCATATAATAATCTTTAATATCATTAGCCTTATAATTTGTCTTTCCATATTCATTAACTAAATATAAAAATCCTCCATCAGTTATAACATCATCCATATCTACCATGATACTTTGTTTCATAATAATCCTCTTTATAGTGATTTATTCACTTCTAAAACATCACTTAATTTTAAAATACCATTACATATTTTTTCTAATTCATCTTTATCAGCAATTCGAATATTTAATTCATAAACCAAGTTGTCATTTTTTTGAATAGTCTTACACGATCTTACTAAAGAATTCTTTTTACCAACTTCCGTTATTACTTCCGCCAGAATATCTTTATTATCCTTAATAGTTACATAAATATTAGTATAATAATAATTATTACTATCCATATTCCAAGCAACATCAATTGTTCTTTCACTATCCTGTGGTATATTTGGACATTCTTTTTTATGAACACTTATTCCTTGCCCTTTAGTTATATAACCGATGATTTCATCGCCCTTAACAGGCATACAACATTTAGCTATATTTACCATTATATTGCTTTGACCTTCAACTAAAATATCACCTTTATAATTTATTTTAGGCAGATCTCTTTTCCTTTCTAAAAGAGCATCTTCAACATTATGTTTATCATTATTAATTAAATTTATTATATAACTTGCCGTATATCGCAAAGACCCTAAAGCTAAATATATATCATCAAGGTCTTTTAATTTCAAATCTTTAATAAGCTTATCAATTGCTTCACTCGTTAAAACTTCTCCAAAAGCTAATTTTCTCTTTCTTAATTCTTTTTCTAAAATACTTTTGCCCTTTTCTATATATCCTTCTTTATCTTTTTTACTAAAATAGGCTTTTATTTTATTTTTAGCTTGATTCGTCTTAGCAATATTCAACCAATCTTTATTCGGAGTTGCTCCTTGATTAGTTTTTATATTTACTACATCATCATTTTGAAGTTCATAAGATAGTGGCACTATCTGGTCATTTACTATTGCTCCAACAGTTGTATCACCTACTTTCGAATGAATTCGATAAGCAAAATCAATAGGTGTTGAACCTATTGGTAATTCAACCACATCCCCTTTAGGAGTATAAGTATAAATTGTATCTGCAAAAATATTGCTATTAATAGCATTTTCAAAATCGACATCTGATTCATTAGTATTAGCTTCAATTATATTTCGAAACATTTCTAATTTCTGTTCCATAATACTTTGAATCTTTTTTGTTCCTTTTTCTTTATAAGACCAATGACTAGCTACCCCTTTTTCAGCAATTTCATCCATTTCATAAGTTCTTACTTGTATTTCAAATACTTTTCCTTCAATGCCAAAAACCGTCGTATGTAAAGATTGATACATATTTTCTTTAGGGCTAGCAATATAATCTTTAAATCTCTTTGGCATTGGTCTAAACCTAGAGTGAATAAGGCCAATAACTTGGTAACATTCCGCAACCGTGTCAACAAATACGCGAAGAGCTAAAATATCATATATTTTATTCCATTCTTTGCCATTATTTAGTTTATTATAAATGCTATAAACACTCTTAACCCGTCCTTTTATTTCAAATTTAATTCCGGCATCTGTAAGCAGTTCAATAATACTTTCTTTCATTTCTTCTAAATACTCATCTAATTGTGCAACAGTATTATTTAATTTTTCTAAAATGTCATTATAAACATCCGGTTTTAAGTAATATAAAGATAAATCTTCAAGTTCACTTTTAATAGAATTTATACCAAGCCGATGAGCAATTGGCACTAGTACATTCATAGTTTCGCTTGCTTTTTCCTTTTGTTTAGTAGGATTAATTGCCCAATTAGTCCGCATATTATGAAGTCTATCAGCAAGCTTTATATAAAGAACCCTTACATCTTCAGCTAAACCAACTAATATCTTTCTTAAATAAATAATTGATTTTTCATCATTATCAGGTAGTTCCAATTTATTAATTTTAGATACTGAATTAACAATCATAGCTACTTCTTCTCCAAAATTTTCTTTTAAATCTTCATAAGTAGTATTACCATTATTGATTACTTCATGAAGCATCGCTGCAATTAAAGCAGTATCATCTACATTTAAATCGAGCAAAATCCTAGTTACTTCTATAGGATGAGTTATAAAATCATCCCCACTTAAGCGTTTCATTCCAGCGTGTTCTTTTAATGCATATTCATAAGCTCTTTTTATTTCTTCATAGTTTTCCCTTTTTTTCAAACGAACTACTATATCTTCCCATGTAGTTGTATTTTTCATTTTCCACCTCACGTTGTTTTTAAAGTATTTTATAAACCCACATATACTTATTATATAACAATTTAGAATATATTTAAAGGAGAATTATGACGAAAAAAAACAATGCCTTTATTAAATCAACCATAACACTTATTATCAGTGGCCTTTTAACTAAAGTAATAGGTTTTGTAATTAGAATTGTTTATACCAGAATAATTGGTCCATATGGCATTAGTTTATATACTATTGCAACACCAACTTATTCTCTTTTACTAACTATAGCAACGCTTGCAATACCAATATCGATTTCCAAATTGGTGGCTGAAGCAAAAGGCCGAAGCATCCGCATTTTAACATCTGCTGCTGCTTTAATTCTTTCAATCAATGCATGTTTAATTGTTATAATTCTTTTGACCCGTGATTTTATTGCTACCACCCTTTTAAAAGAACCACTAGCAGGTCCTATCCTAGTAGCATTTGTTTTAACACTACCATTTGTATCAATATCTAGTGTTTTAAAGGGTTATTTCGCCGGCAAGCAAAACATGGTTCCCCATGCTACTAGCAATATCATCGAACAAATAATACGTCTAATTATAATTATTATAGTTTTACCCATTCTTATGGATAAAGGAGTTATTTATGCCGTAATCGGTTTAATTTTACTTACTATAATATCGGAAATTAGTAGTATTATAGTTTTCTTTTTCTTCCTTCCTAAAAGAATTAATCTCCATACTAGATTAGCCCCCAGTAAAGATAATATCTCAAATATATTAGATATATCTCTTCCCACTGTATCCAGTCGAATAGTTGGTAACATTGGCTATTTTTTTGAACCCATTATTTTAACTAATTTACTTTTATATTCTGGATATACCAGTTCCTATATTTTGGCCGAATATGGAGCATACAACGCTTATAGTATTTCCTTACTTACCATGCCATCTTTTTTTATTGCAGCAGTTTCCACTTCTTTACTTCCCGAAGTAAGTAAATTTTACTCTCAAAATAATATGTCCATGGTTAAAAGAAGAATCAAGCAAGGCATTATATTTGCAGCATTAATCGGTATTACTTTTTCTTTTCTTATCTATGTATTTAGAGATACTTTACTTTTTTCTCTTTATAAAACAACAATCGGAAGCAAATATATTAAAATACTTGCTCCCGTATTTGTCTTATTTTATTTAGAAGGGGTTTTAACATCTGCTTTGCAAGCTTTAGGAAATGCTAAAATCAGTATGAAAATATCTTTATGGGGTGTTATTTTAAAACTTATAGCTTTAAGCATTCTATCCCTTTGTCACATAGGAATTTATAGTTTAGTCATCTCAGAAATAATTAACATTTTATTTGTCGTATTTTTAAACTTCAAAACTTTAAAACACACCATTCAAGCAATCCGGTAAGGATCAGTTTGGGTACCGCTTCCACTTACATAAATAACATCTGATTTTAAATAGAAGACTGGCCTTACTGCGTATGTTTGAATTTTCGATCCATTATTAGAATCAAAAAGATCAGCATAAAAAGCACCTGCAGTTGACGAATCTTGAACCATAGTCCATTCATATTCCCCACAATACATCCAATTACTAGCACGAGTATAACCATATTGAGACATGGCTGTTGTCCAATAACTTGGATCGGCTGCATAGCCGTAATCACTGACATACATCAAACCTATCTTTGGCCCATAATCATATTGATACTCTGTACTTTCTTGACTGTAATATTGTTTTACTGTATCAGTATTATGAACACTTGAGTTTACCCATCCACGATTTTGATTAATTAAGCCTTGCCATGATGGACTTATTGATTCGAAATAACTTCCGTTTAATGTCTCATAAAGACTACTTAAAAACCATGAATCTAGCGGCGAACTCCACAAAGAACTTCGAGAAGATAAAGATTTATATCAAAAACATATAGCTGAATATCTAAATATGTCTCAAACGGGAGATTCTCAATATGAAACAGAAACTAATGATATTCCAACTGAAGTATTAAAAAAATTAGCTTCATTATTATAATACTAGCATTGATTATTTATTGTATGAAACTGATGAAAGAAAACCATACCCTAAGTCAGTAATGAAAAAAAATTAATATTGCATTTAAAAACTACCCGAAAATTATAATAATTTTCGGGTAGTTTGGTTCTTAATTATTTTCTTTTAATATTTCTAAAGCTTTATGCATCTTTAAATCGTATTCAATAACATCCATTGAACCATATATTTTAATTAGTTCTTCTTTAGAAACCCCAAATTGACTAGCCATTTCATTAGCTCTATTATCAATTTCTTCTTTTGTAAATTTAAGATCTTCAGCTTCTGCGATACCTTCAAGTAAATAACGATATTTTACTCTTTTTTCAGCTTCTGGAGCCATCATTTTATGTAAATCAGCTTCAGTTGTGCCGGTAATTTGATAATAAGTTTCAATATTCATACCTTGCATTTGTAATTGTTGTGAGTATTGATCAATCATGCGATGAATTTCATCTTCAATGATTTCTTCATTGATATCAACTTTCATGTTTTTAGCAGCAGCTTCTAAGCATTTATCAATAAATTCATCTTCAACTTGATGTTCTTTTTGATGTTTAATTTCTTCTTTAATTTTTTCTTTTAATTCTGCTTCACTTTTTACATCTTCATAGCCTAAATCTTTAAAGAAATCTTCATTAATATCTGGTAAAACACGCATTTTTACTTCATTTACTTTTACTTTAAAAGTAACATCTTTTCCTTTTAAATCTTCTACATAATTTTCAGGGAATTTCAAATTTAAGTCTTTTTCTTCTCCAGCCTTAAGACCAATTAAGCCTTCTTCAAAACCAGGAATAAATGAGTGACTTCCAATTTCAAGCGGATAATTTTCCCCTTTACCACCATCAAATTCTTTTCCATCAACAATACCTGTAAAATCAATTACTGCAGTATCACCTTCAGCAATTACGCCATCTTCTTTTACAACTACATCTGCTAAATGCTCTCTTAAATGTTCAATTTCATGTTTAATTTCTTCATCACTAACACTTACTTTTTCTTTTTTTACTTTTAAGTTTTTATATTCCCCTAAAGTTACTTCTGGTTTAGTAATAATAGTAAACTTAAATATTACGTTAGAATCACTTATACCAGTTACATCAACTTTTGGTTCAACAACTGGCACTAGCTTATTTTCATCTAAGACTTTTTTATAAGCAACACCAATACATGCATCTACAGCATCCATATATAAAGATTCAATTCCAAAATGTTTTAAATAAACATCTTTTGGAGCTGCCCCCTTACGGAATCCATCGATCTTAGTTTCCTTATTTTTCTTTTTAAATGTTGCATCTAAAACACTTTGCCATTCCTTATCTAATTTAATTTCAATTTCATGTACATTCTTCTTCATAATTATTCCTT